>DASVFC010000075.1:0-7979 GCA_036380235.1 Vicinamibacterales bacterium | reverse complement strand
TCCGGAGCTCCGCGCCCGGTTTGCCGACGCGCGGCCGGTCGCCGCGGCGGTGACGCTGGGGCCGATGGCAATTGAAACGCGGGCCGCAGGGCAGCCGGGCCTGCTCCTCGCCGGCGACGCGGCCGGCTTCATCGATCCGATGACGGGAGACGGGATGCACTTCGCGCTGAAGGGCGCCGAACTGGCGGCGGCCGCGGCGATGGCAGTATTAAACGGCACCACGTCGATCGATCGCGTGCACGAGGATCTCGCTCGCACCCGCGCCGCGTCCTTCTCGGCCAAGTGGCGGTTCAATCGCGCGTTGCGGTCGCTCGTGGCATCACCCCATGGCGTCAGCGGTGCCGCCGCCGCCGCGACCATCGCACCGTCGCTTTTCGAACGCATCATCCGCTTTGCCGGGGATTGCCAACACGCATGACGCCTGCAATCTCGATTGCGGCGATCACCGTCATTGCGGCGCTGTTGATCATGGGTGGCGAAGCCGCGTTGTCGTCGTTCAACGAGCGCCAGTTGCGTGCGAAAGGCGCCATCGAGCCGCCCGGCGACGTCATCAACACCATGCGCCTGGCCTACCCGCTGTCGTTCGTCGCGATGGGCATCGAGGGCGCGTTGACGGGGCCGGCGCCTCGCGACCTGATGATGTACGGTCTCGCCTTGTTCGGCATCGCCAAGGCGTTGAAGATGTGGGCGATCTCGTCGCTTGGATGGCGGTGGAGTTTCCGCGTCCTCGTCTTGCCCGGCGCGCCCCTCGTCAAGACGGGGCCGTATCGGTTCCTCTCGCATCCGAACTACCTCGCCGTCGTCGGCGAGATGGCCAGCGTGGCGCTGATCGTGTGGGCGCCAATCACCGGCATCCTCGCCACGATCGGATTCGGGTGGCTGATGATCAGGCGGATTGCCGTCGAAGATCGCGCACTGGGACGATAGACTAGGCAGCGTGAAGCTGCCCCTGTGGGCAAGAGCACTTGACGGCGTTGCGATCGCGATCGCCATCCTCGCCCTCTCCGTCGCCCTCACCGGCGGCTTTCGCGTCACGGCCTTCGGAGCACGCCTCTCGATCACGGACGTGTGGCGGCCGCTGCTTCTGCTCGCCATCATCGTCGCGGCGCGTCACGCCGCCGTCAGATCCGCGCCGCTGCATCAACGCATCGCCGCCGGCACCACCCGCTGGTGGCGCGCCGCCGACACGCGCGCCGTGCTGCCGATCCACCTGGCGACGCGGCTCGGCGTTCTCGCGGTGGGATTCCTCGCCGTCATCCTGATCGGCTTTCCTCCCGAGGCGAGCAATCGCTGGCGAATCTACTCGAACGATCTGCTCGACTTGCCCTCGCGTTGGGACACCGGCTGGTATCTCGGCATCGCCACCACCGGTTATACCTATGCGCCAGACTCGACGGCGCAGTATCAACAGAACATCGCGTTCTTCCCGGCGTTCCCAATGGCAATGCGCGCACTGTCGCCGCTCTTCGGCCGGCATACGCTATGGACAGGCGTGGTGATTTCAATCGCCGCGTTCTACTTCGCGCTGGTGTATCTGTTGCGGCTGGCGCGCAGCGAGCTCGGCAACGACGATCAGGCGGCCGCTGTCGTGGCGCTGATCGCGGCCTATCCATTCGCGGTGTTTTACAGCGCTGCCTACACCGAAGGATTGTTCCTGCTGACGCTCGTTGGTGCGGTGTATCACTTTCGCCAGAACGAGCTGTGGCGCGCCGCCTTCTGGGGATTCGTCTGCGGCCTGACGCGCCCGCCAGGCTGCTTTCTGTCGGTGGTGCTCGGATTGATGGCGGTTGCCCCGATGTGGGACCGCGCCAGGTGGCGGCCGATTGTGCCGCCGCCGAACGGTTGGCCGGACATTGGCGCGCGTCTGCTGGCCGCGTCCGCTCCCGGTCTCGGCATGCTCGCGTTCTCGGCGTTCATCTACCAACTCACCGGTAATGCCTTCCAATGGACGATGCAGAACGCGGCGTGGGGAAGGGTGTATCGGAGTCTCGATTCGATCGTGTCGGATCGATTCGCGATGATCGCAAACAACGGTTTTTACAGTTACGCCTCGACGCAAACCATCGACCTGTTCTACTCGCTCGCGGTGCTGCTGTGTCTCGCGGCGGTCTGGCCCGTTTACCGCCGTTTTGGATTTCCGTACGCCGAGTTCATCATCCTGAACTTGCTGCCGCCGATGTCTGCCGGTGGCATGTTATCGATGGGACGAGTGACGTCCGTGTTGTTCCCGGTGTTTCTCTGGCTTGGCGCCGCTATTCCTGCCCGCCACCGCACGGCATGGATTGCTGCATTCGCGCTGCTCCAAGGCTTCGTCGCCGTGATGTTTTTCACCTGGCGGCCCGTGTTCTGATACCCCGGCCAAAGCCGCGGGTTCCGCAGAATCGTCCAATACGTTGAGGCCGTGCATGCGGCCGAATCTCACCGAAGCGTCGATGTATTCGGGCGAAGGCGGACTTATACTCCAATGAAGATGTTTCGTCGCGTCATCCTCCTCATCTTTGCGGTCGCCCTCGCGGCCGGGCTTGTGCCGCTGGTCACCGCCGAACAATCGCAAAACGCCACGCAGGCGCGAGCGACGGCCGAGAAATCCTGGCGTGGTGGCCGCTTCGATGAAATCGACACGCTCGCCAAAACGTTCCCGAAAGACGAGTCCATCGCGGTCTATCACGCGTTGAGCGTCGCCGCGCGCGGCGACTACGCGCGGGCCGAAGGCATTTTGAAGCCGTTTGCCGAGGCCAACCCGGCCGGCGATGCCGCGCTGGAAATGGGACTTCTGCAGCTCTACGTTGGCCGCAGGACGGAAGGGCGTCAGTCGCTCTCGCTGGTGCTGTCGGCGGACGTGCGCAGCCCGAGCGCACGCGACTTCCTGCGCGCCGCCCGCGCGTCGCGGGCACTACATCGCATCGACGATGCGCAGTCGTATTTCCGCGACGCGATCGCGCTGGCGCCGACCGACCCGCGCATCAACACCGAATGGGGCGAGCTGTTCGTCGAGAAATATGCGAACGCCGAAGCCTCGAAGTCGTTCCAGGAAGCGCTGAAGGTGGACGGTGACTACGGTCCGGCGCTGCTCGGCATGGCCAGGGCGCTCGCCGACGAAAACCCGCCGCAGGCGGTGATGTTCGCGCAGCGTGTGCTCAAGCTGAACCCCAACGATGCCGGCGCGCAGCTGCTGATCGCCGAGATGTCTGTCTATCAGGACAAGAAGGCCGAAGCGAAGGAAACGATCGACAAGGTGCTGCAGCTCAACCCGCGGCACCTCGAGGCGCTGTCGATGAAGGCAGCGTTGGCGTACGTCGAGGGCGAGACAGAGAAGTATCAGGCCACCGTCGCTGAGGCGTTGCGGATCAATCCTGCCTATGGCGAGATTCATCGCATCGTCGGATCGATCACCGCGCACTACTACCGCTTCGACGAGGCCGTCGAGCACACGCGCAAGGCGATCGCGCTCGATCGTGAGAACTTCCGCGCCGTGGCCGACCTCGGCGCGCAGTTGATGCGCACTGGCGACGAGCGCAACGCGCGCCGCATGCTCGAAACCGCGTTCCGCATCGACAAGTGGGACGTCATGACCTTCAACCTGCTCGAGCTGCTCGACAAGCTCGAGCCGTTCGACACCATCAAGGAAGGGGAGATGGTGATCCGCCTGGCGCCCGAAGAGTCGCCGGTGATGAAGGAGTACGTGCCGCAGCTGGCGCGCGAAGCGATGGATGCGTTGAGCAAGCGGTGGGAGTTCACACCGAAGGGGCCGATCCTGATCGAGATGTTCCCCGATCACGACGACTTCGCGGTGCGCACGCTCGGCCTGCCAGGCATGCTCGGCGCGCTCGGCGCGTGCTTTGGCCGCGTGGTGACGCTTGATTCGCCGACGGCGCGCGAGCCTGGCACGTTCAACTGGGGCGAAACGCTGTGGCACGAGATCGCCCACGTGATCACGCTGCAGCTGTCGAACAACCGCCTGCCGCGATGGTTGAGCGAGGGCACCTCGGTATACGAAGAGCGCCAGGCGCGGCCGGAGTGGGGCCGCGACATGGATCTGCCGTTCGCGCGCTCGCTCGATCGCGGGCAGGTGCTGAAGATCCGCGATCTGAACTCCGGCTTCAGCAGCGCGGCGACGATCTCGTTTGCCTACTACCAGGCGTCGCTGCTGGTCGAATACATCGTCGACACCTACGGTCAGCGCAAACTGCGCGCGCTCGTTGAGGCGTATGCCGATGGCACAGACACCGAAGGCGCGATCAAGAAGGCGCTGGGCATCGACATCGACGAACTGCAGGCTGGTTTCGACGTCGCGCTCGACAAGCGTTACGCGACGTTACGGGCGAAGCTGAAGACGCCCGAAGGCCTGGCGCCGGACGTGCCAGCCGAGAAGATCAAGGCGATCGCGGACGCGAACCCGGAGAATTACATCGCCCAGATGGCGCTCGCCGAATCGCTGGCGGCTTCGAATGTCGACGCCGCCATCGCCGCTTACGAAAAGGCCGCGGCGTTGATTCCCAACGCCGGCGGCGACGACAGTCCGTATGCCGGTATTGCCGCCCTGGCGCTGAAGAAGGGCGACAAGGTGAAGGCGGCAGCCGCGCTCGAGCAGCTCTCGAAGAACACGCACACCGACGTGCGATCGGCCCGGCAGCTGTCATCGATGATCGACCCGGGCAAGGAGCCGGCACGTGCTCGCGCAGTGTTGCAGCGCGTGGTCTCGGTGGATCCGTTCGACGCCGATGCCAATGCGCGGCTTGGCCAACTGGCCTTGCAGACCGGCGACACCGCACTGGCGGTGCGCTCCTTCCGCGCCGTAGTGGCGGGCAAGCCGCTCGACAAGGCGAGCGCGCACGCCGATCTCGCCGAGGCGTTGCTGCAAGCCGGCCAGAAAGACGAGGCCCGCAAGCAGGTGATGGAGGCGCTGATGGTGGCGCCGACGTTTACGCGCGCGCAGGACCTGCTGTTGAAGATCAGCGGGGGCTCGCGGTAATGCCATCCAGGCGCTGGCTCCACGTGGCGGCGCTGATCGCGCTGCTCGTGTGGGCGGCGCCGGATCTGGGTACCGCCGTGCTCGCGCAAATCCCGGTGGTCGACGGCAACAAATTCGCCGGGCTCAAGTGGACATTCGTTCGCATCAAGTACGGCAGCTACGAGAGCGAAGGCGCATCGCGTCTGGCGTACTGGGATGAGCCGTGGGCGATCGATGCGCCGGCAGCGGAGCAGAATCTCTCACGACGCATCAAGTCCGTCACTGCCATCGACGTTGGCGATCCCATCGTACTCACGCTCGAAGACAAGAAACTGTGGGAGTACCCCTGGATCTACATCGTCGAGCCGAGCAACCTGGTGTTGAAGGACGAAGAGGTGCCGATTCTGCGCGAGTTCCTGCTGCGCGGCGGCACGCTCACGTTCGATGACTTCCACGGCCCCTACGAGTGGGAGTTGACACAGAAGCAATTACAACGGGTGTTCCCGGAGCGCGAGATCGTCGAACTGGCGCCGCCGCATCCGATTTACAGCTGCTTCTATCGCCTCGACAAGTATCCGCAGATCCCGGGCCTCGGTTCGTTCCTGAGCGGCCGCACGTGGGAAAAGGGCGGCTTCACCGCGCACCTGCGCGCCATCCTCGACGATGCCGGCAGGCCGATGGTGCTGATCAACTGGAATACCGACATGGGCGATGGCGTCGAATGGTCGAATGCGCAGGAGTACCAGGGCTACATCAAGTGGACCGCGCAGGCGTACCAGATGCTCATCAACGAAGTAATTTACTCCCTGACGCACTAGAGCCACGGAGCAGTACGGAGAATACGGAGCGTATGCAGACACCCGCGGCAGTTGAGGGTCTGGCTGATAAGGTTGCCGCCAGCCGTCAGAAAATTCTTGGCGAACTTCGCAAGGTTATCGTCGGGCAGGACGAGGTGGTCGATGAAGTGCTGATGGCGCTGTTTTGCGGCGGCCATTGCCTGATTACCGGTGTGCCCGGGCTGGCGAAGACGCTGCTCGTGAAAACGCTGTCGCAGATTCTCGATCTCAGCTTCAAGCGCATCCAGTTCACGCCCGACCTGATGCCGGCAGACATCACCGGCACCGAAATACTGGACGAGGATCACGGCGCCCGCGCGCTGCGGTTCGTGCAGGGACCGATCTTCGCGCAGATCATCCTTGCCGACGAGATCAACCGCACGCCGCCGAAGACGCAGGCGGCGTTGCTGGAAGCGATGCAGGAGTATCACGTCACCGCCGCGGGCCGGACCTATCTGCTCGAGCGGCCGTTCTTCGTACTGGCGACGCAGAACCCGATCGAGCTCGAGGGTACGTATCCGCTGCCGGAAGCGCAACTCGACCGCTTCTTGTTCAACGTGGTGATGACCTACCTCTCGGAAGACGACGAGGTGCGGGTGGTGACGGACACCACGAGCACGAAGCGGCCCGAGCCGCAGCGTGTGCTGAACGGCGCCGACATCATGCAGGTCCAGGACTACGTGCGACAGGTGCTGATCGCCGACGATGTAGTCCGCTACGCGGTTCGTCTCGCTGACAGCTCACGGCCCGGCCGCGGCGCGAAACTCGACTTCATCGACAAGTGGGTGAAGTGGGGCGCCGGCCTGCGCGCGTCGCACGCGCTCGTGATCGGCGCCAAGGCGCGCGCGCTGTTGCATGGCCGCCATCATGTGTCGGTGAAGGACATCCAGGCGCTGGCAAAACCCATCCTGCGGCACCGCGTGCTGCCGAATTTCTACGCCGAAGCCGAAGGGATCACCGCCGATCGCATTGTCGATCAGTTGATCGCGGCGGTGCCGTTGCCGGCGAGCGGGCTCTAGGCGGCGAGATTAACGCCGTTAAACCGAAATGGCAGGCCCCGCGCGTTATCTCGACCCGGCGATCATCGCCAGGCTCGGCACGATCGATCTCAAGGCGCGCACCATCGTCGAGGGATTTCTCACCGGCCTGCATCGCAGTCCGTACAAGGGATTCAGCGTCGAGTTCGCCGAGTATCGCCAGTATCTGCCCGGCGACGATCTCGCCACGCTCGACTGGAAGGTCTACGCGCGATCGGACAAACATTTCGTCAAGAAGTACGAGGAGGAAACCAATCTCACGTCGCACCTCGTGATCGACGTCAGCGCGTCGATGGCGTATGGGTCGGGACCAGTCACCAAGCTGCAATACGGATCGTACCTGGCCGGCGCGCTGGCCTACCTGATGCACCGTCAGCGCGACGCGTTCGGGTTGATCGCCTTCGATGAAAGCATTTCGGCGCTGCTGCCGGCGAGCGCGCGGTCGGGCCATCTGCGCACGGTGCTGCTGGCGCTCGAGCGGCTCACGGTTGGCACCCGCACTAACGTTGCCAAGCCGCTCAACGATCTCGCTGCGGCGGTGCGGAAGCGCGGCATGGTGGTGTTGATATCCGATCTGCTCGACGAGCCAGGCTCGGTCCTCGACGGCTTGAAGCATTTTCGCTACCGCGGCACCGACGTGATCGTCTTTCACATCGTCGATCCGTACGAGCTGAAGTTCCCGTTCGAACACGCGGCGCGATTCCGCGACATGGAAACGGCCGAGGAAGTGGCCGCGGTACCGGGTTCGGTCCGCGACGAATACATCAAGCGGATGCAGGACCTGATCGGGTTTTACCGGCGTGAACTGGGTCTGGCGGGGATCGATTACTGCCTGCTCGACACGTCGCAGCCGCTTGAGCTAGGCCTGATGTCGTACCTGATGACACGCCACCGCGTGCTGTGATGTTCGGCATTTCGTTCCTGTCACCGCTCTTCCTGGTAGCCGCGATCGCGGCGGCGGTGCCTGTGCTGCTGCACCTGTTCCATCGCAAGACCGAGGTCGTGATCGACTTTCCGGCTGTGCGGCTGCTGTCGCGGGCGCCGGTACAGCAGCATCGGCGGCGGCGACTGCGGGAATTGCTGTTGCTGGCGTTGCGCGTCGCTGCGTTGGTGCTGCTGGCGTTGTCGTTCGCGCGTCCCTATTTCGCCGGTGCG
>DASVFC010000074.1:0-3823 GCA_036380235.1 Vicinamibacterales bacterium | reverse complement strand
ACCACCAGCACGCCGGCGCAGCTCGACGCCGCCAAGACGCTGCGCCACGAACAACGCGGCACCTATTTCCAGTCCAACGTCGCCGAGACGCAGGCCGAGGGTGCATCAGTTCGGCAGATGCACCCCGAGTGCCGCAGCGCGCTGGATGTCTACGATCGCAACGGTCTGCTCGGCCCGCGCAGCGTGCTCGGCCACGGCGTGTGGTTCGAGGAGAACGACTTTTATCGCTGCCACGACACCGGGACGGCCATCGCGCATTGCCCGTCGGCCGATCTGTTCCTCGGCAGCGGCGTGTTCAGCATTCACTCCGCGAAACGCAGCTATCGGCCCGTGCGCTGCGGCTTCGGCACCGACCTCGGCGCCGGCACGAGCTGTTCGACACTGGCAACGATGAACCAGGCCTACAAGATGGCGCAGCTCAGCGGCAACACGCTGAATGCCCTGCAGGCCTTCTATCTCGCCACCGCGGGCGGCGCGCACGCGCTGTATCTCGACGATCGGATCGGCTTCATCGCGCCCGGCTACGAGGCCGATCTCGTCGTGCTGGATCTGCACTCCACGCCGCTCATCGACTACCGGATGCGGGTTTGCCGCGACATTGAAGAAGTGCTGTTGATCCAAATGGTGCTCGGCGACGATCGCGCGGTACGCGCCACATACGTGGCCGGCGAGCTGCGGCACGAACGCGATGCCGTCACCGCCGCGCCCTCGCGCGAAGGCGGAGCGATCGCATGAACGTTCTGTCGTCGCTGCCCGCGATTCGCGCGTTGACGCTGTCGGGATTCGAGCCGACGCGGCCAATGCTCACCGATCAGCAGCGCGCGCAACTCGCCGCCGTCTCGACACGACTCGACCTGAAGGCGCGGGCGATCGTGTATCGCGACGGCGATCCCGCAACGTCGATCTTCATCAACGGCGGAGGTGTCGTGATCGCCTTCAAGGACATGCCGAGCGGCAAGCGGCGGGTCGCCGGGTTCAGGTTTGCCGGCGACATCTTCGGCCTGGCCGAGCGCGGCCGCTACATCAACACCACCCGCGCCGTGACGGCCGTCACGCTGTATCAGATTCCGATCGCGACGCTGACCGAAACGCTGCGGCAGGATGCAGAGCTCGAATTCCAGTTTTTTTGCAAGGTTGTGCATGAGCTTCGGCAGCACCAACGCAAGTCGATCATCCTCGCCCGCCGCGACGCCGCGGGACGCGTCGCGATGTTCGTCGACTTCCTTCGCCGAACCAGAGCGGGGCAAGGACCGTTGGAGGATTTTGTCGAGCTGCCGATGACGCGGTCGGACATTGCCGATTTCATCAGCATCAGCCTCGAAAGGTCAGCCGCGCCTGCCGCCGCCTCGGCGACAGCGGCCTGGTCGAGTTCACCACCGGCGGCGTGCGCATCGTCGATCGCGCCCGCTTCGAAAAACTGGTCGCCCGCACATAAGGGCGCTGCCCTTTGATCCAAGTCAATCCGTCGCCGCGCCCGCCTCTCGTACAGTCGGATCAGGCACCATGCATCTGCTCCACGACGTGCGGCTTGTATTCGAGGCGATCAGCCTTTCACTCCACGCTCTGCAGCGCCGGTCAGCGCCGGATGCGCTCGCACCCGAGATCGAAGACGCGCATCACCTGCTGGAAACTGGCAGGGCGCTGATTGACGAAGCGCTGGTGTGCCGCACATTGAGGCCGACCAGTCCGTACATCGATCTCAATTCGGTGCTCTACGACCTCAGCACGATCTTGAACACGATGACCGGCCCTGACATCGAGATCCGCGTGAAGATGACCAGTGGGGATACGCGCGTGTTCGGTCAGCGCGGCGATCTCGAGCGCATCGTGTTGAACCTGGTGCAAAACGCCGCCGATGCCATGCGCTCGGGTGGTGTGTTGATGATCGGCACGGAAATGGTTCCCGCTACGGCCGGTTCCAATGTCGACAAGGTTCGGCTCACCATCCGCGACACCGGCCGCGGCATTTCGGATAGAACCCTGCGCGCCGCGCTGGATCCATATGCGAGGCCCAGGCTCGACGGTACCGGTTACGGACTTTCGTCTGTTTCCTCGATCGTGAGACGGCTCGGCGCGCGCATGACCATCGAGGCGCCCTGTGGCCAGGGCACCATCGCCACCATCTTGTTCCCCCTGGCAGGTCCTTCGTTCTAACGCGTCGGCCGAATGCGCGGCACCACTCGATCAGTCGCGCGGCCGGCCGAAGATGCGACCGACACCGATGTAGGTGCGCCACGCGCCATCAAACCCGAACGACGTGGCAATCAGCGCCGGGCCCACCAGCGTATCGAGTATCAACCCGACGCTCGCGTTGGTCCGGAACTTCGCTTCGCTGCCATTGAACGCGTCGCCAGTCTCGAGCCAGCCGCCGGCGAAAATTGGGCCGCCCATGAAATCCGGCAGGCGGCCGACGCGGCGCGCGAGTCCGGCAGACGCCACGTAGTAGTGATCGCCCCGAAACTCGCCGAAATCCTGTGCTCCCAGGTGGAACGGTGATCCGACGTTGAATTGATCGATCGGCAATGGCTGCTTGCCGAATGACGTCCCGCCCCCGCCAAGCACGAACGCGCGATGCCGCTCGTCGAGCGACCAGAACCTCGTGGCTTCACCGGCCAGCTGCGTCAGCTTCTGGCTCGAGCGGCCGCTCTCCAGTGGCGGGGTGATGTCGGGCCCGTCGTAGGTATATTTCAGGCTGGCGTAGGCGTTGGTGCCGCGGCTGGGGACCACCGGACTATCCTGCGAGTCGAGCCGCCAGTTCAGTTCGGCGACCACTTCCTTGCCATTGATCTCCGGCAACCCCGGATCTCCCACATCGACATCTGCCGACAGCCGGCCGACATACGCGCCCAACCGCAGATCGCTGATGCGCCCGAGGTTGACGCCGATGTCCAGCCCCCCTTGCGTCAGCCGCTGACCGTAGCCGGCGACGATGTTGCCCTCCTGAATGACGTTATAAGTGCGTCGGACGACGCGGCCATACGGGGCGACGAAGAACGGTGTCGAGCCAATCGGCCGATACAATGCGGCGCCGAATCCGGGGTCCGAGCCGAGCGTTCCGTCGAGGCGGAGTTCCGAGCCCGAACCGATCACGTCGTAAGCCAGGTAACGGCCCGTGAAGGCGACGCGAAAATCGTCGCTCGTCGTGTTCTCCAGGTTGAAGCCGAGCATCAGGAATGGCGGCCCGTACGGTTTCGGCCGCGCCCGCACCACCAGCCCGTCCCGTCCATCAGCATCCTTCATGAACCGCCACGTGATGGTCTCGTATCGATCGAGACCGGCGAGAACGGCGAGATCGGCTTCGAAGAACTCGACGGAGAAATCGGCGGCGATGTGGCGTTCGAGGAGCGCACGCAGCTGCCGCTCGTCGCTCGAGCTGAAACCCTCCAGGCGTGCGAACGCCGGTGCCGGGAACGTGGTGCGGCGGCGCGCCGCTCGAGCCGCCTGCCATTTTGTATATTCCTCGGGGGATACAGCCAGCGGCAGCAGCCGATCGCGCAAGGCCTCGGCGGCCTTATAGCCTTCCTCGACCAGTTCCTTGCTGCGTCGCCAATCGAGCGATCCGAACTCGGCGAGCGGCACATTGATGACAATGTCGGCCTGGGTGATCGCTGCCCTGGTGTTGGCGCGCATCATCGCATCGATCGTGGCGCCGGCCAGTGCGAACAGGGATTGATTTACCTCTTCGCGGTCTGCGAGGTCGCCGACGTTCACCGCCACCACGCGGCGCGCGCCCATGGCCCGGACCACGTCGGCCGGCACGTTGTTCATCGCGCCGCCGTCGACCAGCAACTGCCCGTCGCGCTCCACCGCGGGGAAGATCAGC
>DASVFC010000073.1:0-5716 GCA_036380235.1 Vicinamibacterales bacterium | reverse complement strand
GAAGCAGATCCTCCGCCTGATCGCGAAGACGCCGACCATTGCCGCCTACGCCTACCGCCACAGCATCGGCCGGCCCTACGTCTATCCCGACAACGACCTCAGCTTCACCGGCAACTTCCTGAACATGCTGTTCAAGATGACCGAGGTGAAGTACCAGCCGAACAAGAAGCTGGAGCGCGCGCTCGACGTGCTGTTCATCCTGCACGCCGACCACGAGCAGAACTGCTCCACCAGCTCGATGCGGGCGATCGGCAGCTCCAACGTCGATCCGTTCTCGGCGATGGCCGGCGCCGCGGCGGCGCTGTATGGGCCGCTGCACGGCGGCGCCAACGAAGCCGTGCTGCGCATGCTGCGGGAAATCGGCAAGGTCGAGAACATCCCGGCCTTCATCAAGAAGGTCAAGGCCGGCGAAGGCCGGTTGATGGGCTTCGGGCACCGCGTCTACAAGTCCTACGACCCGCGGGCGAAGATCATCAAGCGGACGGCCTACGAGGTGTTCGAGGTGACGGGCAAGAACCCGCTGCTCGACATCGCGCTCGAGCTCGAACGCATTGCGCTCGAAGACGAATACTTCATCACCCGCAAGCTGTATCCGAACGTCGACTTCTACTCGGGCCTGATTTACCAGGCCATGGGCTTCCCGGTGGAGATGTTCGCGGTGCTGTTCGCCATTGCCCGCACGGTGGGCTGGGTGGCGCAGTGGGAAGAAATGCTGCTCGACCCCGACACCAAGATCGCGCGGCCGAAGCAGATCTACGAGGGCGCCAAGCGGCGAGACTATGTCCCGATCGCAGCTCGGTAGGATCGTCCTGGGTGTTGCACTCGCGGCGACCGCCGCGAGTGCGCAAGCCCCCGCTTTCGACAGCACGAAGGCGTGGGAGCACGTTCGTCAGCAGCTCGCCATCGGCCCGCGTCCGTCCGGCTCACCCGGCAACGTCAAGACCCGCCAGTACATCACCGCGCAATTGACCGCGCTCGGCATCAAGACCACCGAGCAGCCGTTCGAGGGCAAGACGCCAATCGGCCCGATCAAGATGGCGAACATCATCGGCACTATTCCGGGCAAGAGCGCCGACCGAATCATCCTCGCCAGCCATTTCGATACCAAGCTGTTCCGCGAGGTCCGTTTCGTGGGCGCCAGTGACGGCGCCTCGAGCACCGGCGCGCTGATCGAACTGGCGCGCGTGCTGAAGATGCGCAAGGACCTGCCGTTCACCATCGAGCTGCTGTTTCTCGACGGCGAAGAAGCGGTGATCGAGTGGGCCGGGACCGACAACACCTACGGCAGCCGCCACTACGTCGAGGCGGCGCGTCAGTCGGGCACGCTCAAGTCAATCCGCGCGCTGATCCTCCTCGACATGATCGGCGATCGCGACCTGACCATTCGTCGCGAGAGTAATTCAACGCGGTGGCTGACCGACATCGTCTGGGCGACGGCCCGGAAGCTCGGGCATCACCAGTTCATGGACGAGGAGACGACGGTGGAAGACGATCACCTGCCGTTCGTGCGCGCCGGCGTGCCGTCGCTCGACATCATCGATCTCGACTACCCGCAGTGGCACACGCCGCAAGACACCATCGACGCCATCTCGGCGCGCAGCATCCAGATCGTTGGTGACGTCGTCATCGCGTCCCTGCCGCACATCGAATCGCAGCTGCTCAAGCAGCGATAGCGGCTGACGCAACGGACATCAACCACGGAGAACACGGAGGTCACGGAGACATCTTTTCTAAATACGGTGCTGCTTAGCGGCACTGGCGTTTACAAAAGAATTCCCCGTGGTCTCCGTGTCCTCCGTGGTTGGCGTCCGTGGTCAGCGGTAGACTTCGGCGAGGATCTCTTCTTCGGTGAGGACGGTTGTCGACTGCTTCGCCTTGGCGTAGACGCGTTCGACGACCGGATCGGTGCACGGGATGCCGTGCTGCTCGAGCCAGAACACCACGTTTGACTTGCCCGACATCGGCCCGACGTCGATTTGCTGCTCGCGCGCGACGAGGCTGGCCGGGATGGCGGAATAGACCGCATCCATCAGGTCGCGATCGCCCTTTTTCCAGGCCTTGATGACCGCCGCCGCATGCACGCCGGTTGCGGTGCGGAACGCGTCCTTGCCCACCACCGGATAGTTGTCGGGAATCGGCACACCGCAGGCCTGCGACACCGTTTCGCAATACGCCATCAGCGGCGTCAGGTCGCGTTCGAGGAAGCCCATCACCACCAAATTCACCAGCAGCAGATCCATCGGCGTGTTGCCGACCCGCTCGCCGATACCGAGGGCGGCCGCGTGCACGCGGGTGGCACCGGCCTCGAGCGCGGCGATGCTGTTGATGATCGCGAGGTCGCGATCGCGGTGGCCGTGCCAGTCGATCTCGACGTCAGTACCGCTGTCTTTGATCACCTGCATCGCAAAACGAACCACCGCCGAGGCGCCCCAGGGCGTGGCGTGGCCGACAGTGTCGGCCAGGCAGATGCGCTTGGCGCCGGCGTTGATCGCGCACTCATACAATCGCCGCAAGGTCGCCGGATCGGCGCGGGTGGTGTCCTCGGTGACATACATCACGTCGAGGCCTTCCTTGACGGCGAAGCGGATCGCATCTTCGGTGTTCTTCAACAACCACTCGATGGTCCAGCCTTCGGTGTACTGGCGAATCGGCGACGAGCCGATGAAAGCGCCGACTTCGAGCTTGAGGCCGGTGCGCTGGCTGATCTCGGCGATCGGGGTGATGTCGGCGACCGTGGTGCGGGCGGCGCAATTGGCCCGCACCGTCATCCGCGCCTCGACGATTTCGCGCGCCAGCCGCTCGACGTCTTTCACCACGTGCGGGCCGGCGCCGGGCAGGCCAATGTCGGCGGTATCGATGCCGAGCTTGTCGATCAGGTGCAGGATCTCGATCTTCTGCTCGATCGTCGGCGTCCGCACCGACGGCGACTGCAAGCCGTCGCGCAGCGTCTCGTCGTCGAGCATCACGCGCTTCGGCCGGGCGGGCGCACCGATCTTGTTCCAGTCGTAAATCAGCGATTCGAGCATGTGTACTTAGAAGGCGTCCTTCGGTTCTCGGCGCACGGCGAGCCATACGGCGCCGGTGCCGCCGGCGAGGATGACCAACAACCAGACCGATGCGCGCAACGCGGCGTCGCGCACCATCGGCCGGAAGCCGTTTTCGATGGTGTCGAGGGGCACGCCCTCGGCGCGGCGCTGGTGTTGGGCGTTCACGAATTCGTGGCCGGCGACACGGGTCTGCCAGTCGAAGATGACGTTGAACACCGCCAGCGCGAGGACGGCCCACAGGGCCAGGGCGAGCTTGGCGGGGCCGGTCATTTTGGCCCGTTGTACTTCACCACGAGCGCCGTCACATCGTCGTACTGCTCGGCACCGTGTGCGAATTCCTTCACCGCGTTGATGATCTGCTCGAGGATGACGGCGGCCGAACCGCGGCTGTAGCGTTCGAGCACGGTGACCAGCCGGGCTTCGCCGAATTCCTCACCGCTGACGTTGTGCGCCTCGGTGACGCCGTCGCTGTACGACACGAACACGTCGCCGGGCTGCAGCTCGCATTCGTCGCCGGAATACGGCGCCGTCTCGAACATGCCGACGGGCATACCGCCGGTTTCGATGCGGCGCATGCCGCTCGCCCCATAAATCAGCGGCGGATTGTGGCCGGCGTTGCAGAACTTGAGCCTGCCGCTCGGCTGCAGCTGGCCATACAGCAGCGTCGCATACCGCGCATCGATTGCCCGTCGCGTCAGCACCTTGTTGATGTGATCGACGAGCTCTTCCGGCGTGTCGCCGACGGCGGCGAACGCGGAGAAGATGCCGAGGATCTTGGAGGTCAACAGCGCCGCGGCCGGTCCCTTGCCGGCGACGTCGCCGCACAGGAACCCGAACGATCCGTCGGAGTTGTCCTGCATGTCGAAGAAGTCGCCGCCGATCGAGCGCGCCTGCACCGACATGCCGGCGGCGTCGAAGAAGGCGCCGCTGTGATTGCCTTCCGGCAGCAGCGCGCGCTGGATTTCCGCAGCAATCTTCAGTTCGTGCTCGATGCGCGCCTTCTCGAGAGTTTCGCGATACAGGCGCGCGTTCTCGATGGCGACGCCGGCTTCGGTAGCCAGCGTATCGAGCGCAGTGCGGGTGTGCGGCGCCAGCAGGCTGCCCTTCTCGCGGCTGTCGAGATACAGCACGCCGATGTTCTTGGCTTCCGGCTCCTTCTGATCGGCGCGATCGATGAAGCGAACCGCGCGCAGCGGAATGCTGGCGACGTGGCGGATGCCCAGCGCGACGGTGCCCATGTGCACGTTGGCCAGATCGCCATCGAGCAGGTCGGCGACAATCTTCAGTTCGCCGGTCTTGAACACCTCTTCCGGGATTTTGCGGCTGGTGCCGAACGTACTGCCGGGCATGGTGATGCGGCCCTTGGCGCGCGCCAGCTTCATTTCCAGCGTCTTGTCATCGGCGCCGGCGAGCATGATGAAGCCGCGTTCCGCGCCGGCGACATCGATCGCCGCATCGAGCACCATCGCCAGCACTTCGTCGAGGACGCGGCCCGAACCGAGCGCGCGCAGGCCTTCGAGCAGCGCGGCCAACTGGCGCAGATCGTTGACGGCGCTCGCATGCGACCGGTCGGTATGCGCGGGGCCATCGCCGGTCAGGAACACGATGTCGGCGCCGCTGGCGCGCCCGAACTGCACGCGATCGCCGTGCGTCAGCTTGTGCTCGGTGATCGCTTCGCCGTTGACGTAAGTGCCGTAGCGCGAGCCTTTGTCGCGCAGCACCCAGTCGCCGTTGGCCTTGACGATCTCCGCATGTTCGCGCGACACGTCGCTGCCGACCAGGCGCAAATCGCTCTCGGTCCGCCGGCCGATGCACAGCAGATCCTTGTTGATGGGGACGATGCGTTGGCCGAGACCGTCGTTGACTTCGAGGCGCGCGTTAACCACTGGATCGACTCAAGGGATTGGGCGTGCAGACCCCACGTCCGGGTCGGCAGCGATTCATCATAGCAGGGTTAGGCAGCCCGCCTGTTGGGCGCCAAACGCCGCCAGCGCCCCGCCAACCAGCAGGCCGACGGCAATGCGGGCCCAGTGACCGCCTCGCGGCCGCGACGCGGGCGGCTTGATGCGTGGTTCTTCAGTAGCGGCGCCGCATTTGTAACAAATCAGGGCGTTGGCGGCAATCTGCGTTCCGCAGGAGCGGCATTTCATACGTTATTCGATATTCTAGCGTGAAGGGTTTCGATGATTCCCCTTCGCGACGTCATTCCCTCTCGCACGAAACCCGGCGTCACCATCACGCTGATCGTCCTCAACGTGCTGGTGTTCTTCCTGCAGTCAAGCCTCAACGACCGCGGCCAGGAGGCGTTCATTTACGCATTCGGGCTGGTGCCGGCCTACTTCTCCGTCGTCAGCCTGTTCACCTCGATGTTCGTGCACGGCGGGCTCGGTCACGTCGCCGGCAACCTGCTCTATCTGTGGATTTTCGGCGACAACATCGAGGACCGCTTGGGGCACGGGCGCTTCCTCGTCTTCTATCTCGCGACCGGGGTCGTCGCGGCGCTCGCTCAGACCGCCATGGATCCGGCCTCGACCATCCCGATGGTCGGCGCCAGCGGCGCCATCGCCGGCGTGATGGGCGCGTACCTGGTGCTCTATCCGCACTCGCGCGTGCTGATGCTGTTCCCGTTTCCGGTGTTCCTGTTCGAGCTGCCGGCGATCGCGTTCCTC
>DASVFC010000072.1:0-2749 GCA_036380235.1 Vicinamibacterales bacterium | reverse complement strand
GGACCGCCGGCTCGTGCAGCATGCCGGCCGTGATGTCCGCGCCCATACCGAGCGCCGTCGGCAAATCGTGACGGCGCGATTCGCGCGCCCAGATGCGCAGCCGCTGCAGCGCCCGCCGATCGAGACGGCAGAGGTGATGCGCCGTGCGCTGCATCGCGCGATCGATCGACGCCGACGGGATCAGTTCATCGACCAGGCCGGCGGCGTGGGCTTCGGTGGCGCCCCGGGCGTATGCCGAAATCGTCCACTGCCGCACCGCGTGCGGCGCCATCCGATCGGTGAGGACCGGCCAGATGATCGCCGGCACCAGGCCCCACAACAGTTCAGGCAGACCGAAGGTGGCGCGTTCGGTAGCCACCACGTAGTCGCAGGCACATGCCAGCCCCATCCCGCCGCCGATCGCGCGGCCGTTGACCATCGCGGCCAGCGGCTTGGGTGCGTGATGCATCTTCGTCAACAGCTCGGCGAAGGCATGCGTCGGGGTGCTATCCTCGGTGCCCGCGCCAACCGCGAGGCCGAGACAGAACGTCTCCGCATCGGCGCCGAGCAACGTCACGACGGGTGCCGGCGATGCGAGCGCGCATTCCAGGTCGTGCGTCAACGCGCTGAGCGACGCGCCACTCAGATCGATCGGCAATCGCACGGTGGCCATCGGCGTCAGCTCCATGCGTAGTCCCGGAAGTAATCGCGTGTGCCGCGGAACACCAGCTTGCCTTGTCCGTCGTAGTGCGTCGCATACAGTGACGGGATCAGATCCGCGGGCGGGGTGTAGTCGCGCGCGCAGGTGGCGTGCAACAACGTCTGCTCGCAGGCTTCGTATTCAGCCATCGACAAGGCGCGTCGCGCCGTCAGTTGCTCGCATACGCGGGCTTCGGCAATCGCCTGCCGTGCCTCAGCGGCAACGGTGGCGCTGTAAAACTCGGCGCAGGATCCGGAGCCGTAGCTGTAGATGCCGATGCGATCGCCGGTAGACAACAACGGCGATGCGTCGATCAAGCCGGCGAGCGCCAGGAAGGTGGCAGCGCCGTACACCCCGCCGGTTTTGCGGTTGTAAGTCAGCGACGCCTTCGACTTGCGGTCCCAGTGGCGTTCGGCTTCGCTTTTCGACAGGCCCATCTCACGGCGAGCGAGGCGGAAATGCGCGCGCTGCGCCAGTCCGCCGAAGGGAACGTGATAGATGTTCGCCGCGAAGAACCGATCGAAGTCGACCTCCTGTCCGACGGATGCCACGTAAGCGTCGTACGCGTACTCGACGCCATCCAGGTACGATTCCAGACTGGCGTCGGCATCACCCGTTTCCACGCCCGGCGCCGGCCGGAAGATGTCGGCGACTTCGTGCGCGTAGACGCCGTTCCAGCCGCTGTCAAACTGCACGATGCGCGGGGTCTTCGATATCAGCAGCGCCAACCCCGCCGCGCCGAGCACCGGTTCCTGGGGGCCCTTCAACCCGATTAACGCATGATCGGCGTTCACGATGAGCACCTTCACGTCGTCATTGGCCTGGGACATCAGCCAGCCGGCGGCTACCTGCAGCGCACCGGTGGCGCCGTAGCAGGCGTGCTTGACCTCGAAGTTGCGGCAATCGGATCGCAGGCCGAGAAAGTGATGCACCCACGAGCTCACCGGCTTTTCCTGATCGGGGGAGGATTCGGTGGCGACGATCAACAAGCGGATGGCGTCACGATCGCGATCGCTCAGCATCGGCCTGGCCGCGTTCACCGCCAACGTGATCACGTCTTCGAACGGGCCCATCACCGATCGCTGCTCGCAGAACAACCGGCCGCAGAAGTTGGCGGCGTCGAGCGACCGCGCTTCGCACAGCGTGGCGATGTCGAGCGAGAGCGCGCACGGGTAAACGCCGAGCTTTTCGATGCCGATTGCCATGGCTAGTGCAGCCAGTCCAGGCCGCCGGTGACGCCGATGGCCTGGCCATTGACGAACGACGCGCCATCGCTGGCGAGAAACAACACCGTGGCCGCGACCTCGGCGACATTGCCGATGCGGCCCGCCGGGCAATGCTCTTCGTAGAACTCGCGGTTTTTCGCCGAGAGTTCCTTCAGCGTCATTTCCGTTTCGAAGAGGCTCATCAACAGGGCGTTACTCGTGATGTTCTTGCGGCCATACTCTTTGGCCAGCGCCGACGAGAGACCGAGCATGCCGGCCTTACTCGCGCTATAGGCCACGTCCCCCGACATGCCGTTGGCGGCAATCGACGACATGAAGATGAAGCGGCCGAACCCGTTCGCGAGGAATGCCGGCAGGAACTGCCTCGCCACGAAGAACGATCCGGTCAGGTTCGTATCGAGCACGTTGCGCCATTCCTCGTCGGCCGTCGAAATCGCCATGCCGGCGTGCGTTACCGCGGCGTTTGCCACCACCACGTGAACGGTGTCGAAGGCATCGAGCACAGCGTCGCCAACCCGCTCGACGGCGGCGGAATCGCGCACGTCGAGTTGAAACGACTCACAACGCGCCTCCGGGCACGCGGCTTTCGCTCGCGCAATCACGGCGTCGGCAGCCTCGCGGCGCTCGCGGTAAGTGAAGGCGACGTCGTAGCCCTGGGCGACAGCCGCCGACACCACGCCGGCGCCGATGCCGCGCGATCCGCCGGTGATGAACAGGACGCGGCGGCTCATGATTCGTAGTGCCGCCACAGGCTGACGCAGTTGATGCCGCCAAAGCCGAACGAGTTCTTCAGCATCACGCCGCCGGCGTAGTCCACCGCACCATCGCGGCAGACGTCGAGATC
>DASVFC010000071.1:0-3537 GCA_036380235.1 Vicinamibacterales bacterium | reverse complement strand
TCAACGCCGGGTTCGCGGTGGTCCGTTACGACAAGCGGGGCGTCGGCCAGAGCGGCGGCCGCGGCGAGTCGGCGACTATTGCGGATTACGCCGAAGACGCGCGCTGGGTGCTGAACTGGCTCGAAGACCAGAAAGGCATCGACAAGGAGCGCATCGGGCTGGTCGGGCACAGTGAAGGTGCGTTAGCGGCCATGCTGCTTGCCGCCCGCGAGCGCGGCAAGGTCAAGGCGATCGCGCTCCTCGCGGCGCCGTCGACGAATGGGTCGACCGTAGTGCTCGAGCAGCAGAAACACATCTTGTCGAAGATGCCGATTGAAGATGCCGAGCGCGCGGAGAAAGTGGCGCTGCAGGAAAAGATCAACAACGCGGTGATCAAAGGCACGGGATGGAACGACATTCCCGAAGCCGCCAGGCGCGTGGCCGACACGCCGTGGTTCTACAGCTTTCTGACGTTCGATCCGCGCCGGGCGATGAACGACACGCGCCAGCCAATATTAATCGTGCACGGCGAGCTCGACACCCAGGTGATGCCGTACCACGCCGATCGGTTGGCTGAGCTCGCGCGCGCACGGCGCACCAAGGCCGCGGTAGAGGTGGTGAAGGTAGCCGGCGTCAATCACCTGCTGGTGCCGGCGAAAACCGGCGACGTGTCGGAGTACGCAACGCTCGGCGAGAGCGCGGCAGTGTCGAGCCAGGTGACGTCGGCAATTGCGGCGTTCATGACGAAAGCGCTTCCCACATCGCGTTGACGCGGTCCCGCAACCGCGACGCGCTCTCGTTGTAAGCGCTCGCCACGGCCGGCGTCACCGGTTCGCCGATCTCGATCCGCACGCGATGACGGCTCCACGGGGCCACCAGTTTCCAGTTGATCGGCCGGTTGCGCGGCCACAGCTCGTGAATGCCCTTCAACGCCACAGGAACCATCGGCACGCCGAGATGCTGCGCCAGGATTGGGGCGCCCTTCTTGAACTTCTTCACCGTTCCGTCGATCGACCGCTCGCCCTCAGGGAACAACATCAGAATTTTGCCGTGGGCAAGCCCGAACGCGCCGGCCCTCATGGCGGGCACGAGGTTCGCGTCCGGATCAACGGGCACCAGGTTCGCCGTGTGCGCGACCCATCGCGTGAACGGCGTCTCGAAGTACTCAACCGCACCGACGAAGAACAACTCTTTGAAGACACGATAGGGCAACACGCTGCACAGAATGAACGGATCGACGTAGCTTTGGTGATTCGGCGTGATGATGTAAGGCCCCGACGCAGGCAGCCGCGGGAGGCCATTCACACGCGCACGCACGAACAACACGCGCGCGATCCGCAGAATCACGAACAACACCGGCGCGGCCAGCATTCGCTTGCGCAACAACCAGCCAAGCCCGGCATCATCGGTCGCCGGCAAGTCCTTTAAAATGCCGGCCCAGGACGCGTCGAGGTGCTCTGCTTGTGTCCCCGAGCCTGCCGCATTTCCGGAACCAATGGCATCCACCAGCTGGCGGACGGTAAAGATTTCCGCGGCGACCTGCTGTGACACCTTCGTTGCAGACGCGCTCTCGAGCTCGGTCAACAGCTCGACGCGCTCCATCGAATCAAGGCCGAGATCGAGTTCGAGGTTGGCGTCTGGCCATACGCGCGCGCCCTTGGCTCGCGCCTTAATCAGCGGCATCGCGATGGCAGCGTGCGGCTCGCGCAGCCACGCGATGTCCTCTTCTCGCAGCGGCGCATCCTGTTTTTCCGCCGCCTGCCGGTCGCGGGCCAGCCGCTCGACCTCGTGCCGCTTGATTTTCTGGGTGGTGGTCCGCGGCAACGGCTCGAAGGCGATGTGATAGCCGAGGACGCGCTTGTGCGCCGGCAGGCCGTGCGACAGGCCCTCGAGCTCGAACCGCAGGAGATCGCCGACATTGGCGATCTTCCGCTCGCGCATCAGCTCCATATTCGGCACCACCACTGCGTACAGGCGCTCGGTCATCGGCCGGCCGGTCTCGGCCAGCCCCATCACGCAGATCTCTTTCACGAACGTCGACTTGCGATAGTGCGCCTCGATCTCTTCGGGATAGATGTTCTTGCCCGACGCGAGCACAATCATCTCCTTCTTGCGGCCGGTGATCGTGATGCGCCCGGCGGCGTCGACCCGGCCGAGATCGCCGGTCAGCAACCAGCCGTCTTTGATCACCGCGGCGGTCGCATCGGGACGGTTGTAGTAGCCCTGCATGACGATCGGACCGCGAATCAAGATCTCGCCGCTGGCGTCGATCTGTATCGTGACGCCAGGTAACGGACGCCCGACCGTATCAATGTGCGCCTCATGCGGCGTGCTGATGGTCGCCGCGGCACTGGTTTCGGTCAGGCCGTAGGCCTGCAGGATGGTGAAGCCAAGCGCGTAAAGATCGCGCCCGATCGATGGATCGAACTTCGACCCTCCGGTTACCAGCAACCGCAGCTCGCGCCCCATCATGCTGTGCACTTTGCCGAAGCACACGCGGCCGAGGTTGATGCCGGCGCGCCGCAGGCGGAAGTTGAGCGACAGCAACACGGCGAACAACAGGCGCGTCGCCATGCCGGACTTCTGCACCTGCTGCAAGACACGCTGGTGGATCAAATAGAAGAACTGTGGCACGCACGCCAAGATGGTGATCTTGCGCTCGGAGAGCGCCCGCAATAGCTCGGTCGAGTTGATCGCTTCCAGGTAGACCACTCGCGCGCCGACAGCGAACGGCAGCAGCAGGTTGGCCAGCTGCGCAAGTGAGTGAAACAACGGCAGCACGCCCAACACCGCATCGCGCTCGCTGACCTTGACCACCGCAAACGCGGCGTCTCGCTCGGCCAGCAGATTAGCGTGCGTCAACACCACGCCTTTCGGATCGGAAGTCGTTCCGGAGGTATACAGAATGACTGCCGCGTCCTCAGCGCGCGGCGGTTCCAAAAGTTCCAGAGGTTCCACAGGTTCCAAAGGGTTGGGTTCGAAGTGCAGGTTCTTCAGTTCGATCGCAGCGTCGATCGCGTTCGACCTCAGTGTGTCGGCCACCAAGACCAGGCTCGCGCCCGCGTCGCGGACGATGGTCGTGACTTGCTCCGCCGAATAATTGGTGTCGAGAGGGACGGCGATGGCACCGAGTTTCAGAATCGCCAGATAGGCGGCGCACCAATGCGCGTCGTTGTGGCCGAGGATGGCAATGCGATCTCCGGATCGAATGCCATTAGCGTGCAACCAGGCGGCCCGGATCACCGCCATGTCGTGCAGCTGGCTATACGTGAACGCGTCGACGTGAGCGAGGCGCTGGATCTCGACGGCCGTCCGCTCTCCGAAACGCGCAACGGTATCGGCAAACATCGCCCACAGGTTCGATTGTGCCAACGCCGTGATTCTACCTATGATCCTCGCGGTCGCACGTATGCCTTTGATTGCCCTTGCGCTCACCGTGGCGCTGCTACAGGCGATGCCGATCGCCGGCGGTTCCACCATACGCGGCCGGGTGCTCGATGCTGACGGCCAGCCGATGGCCGACGTCGAGATGAGGGCGATGCTGATTACGACCGAACG
>DASVFC010000070.1:0-5520 GCA_036380235.1 Vicinamibacterales bacterium | reverse complement strand
GACGCCGACGCACACGGCTGCCCGTGATAGATCGGATGAAAGACTTCGTCGACGACTAGTTGCACGCCGCGAGTCACCGCCAACTCCTGCAGCGCACGCATGGCGTCAACGGAAACAGTAGCCCCGGTCGGATTGTGAGGGGTATTGACCACGATCAACCGCGTGTTCGTGTCGATCAAGCCTTTGATGCGAACCGGTTCGAAGCCGCCGCTTTCGTCGAGCATGCTGTAGGTGCGAAGCTCGAGACCCAATGCTTCAGGGACCGCGTGATAGGTCGGAAACCCTGGCGACGGCACGATGACATTGCCGCCAGGAGCCGCCGCGACAAAAGCCGCGAGGAACAGCGCTTCCGCGCCTCCAGCGGTGACAACAATGTCGTCGGCGGCCGCGCCGCTCATTTCCGCGAGCGCTTCTCGCAAGGCCAACTTCCCGCTCGAAGGTTGATACGCGATCGGCGCGCGCAACAAGCGATCGGTGGCGCCTGGCTCGAGGTCCAGCAACTCTCCGATCGTCCACGACGGTCCGGTGCTGCCGCCGAGGTTGTAAGGCAGTGCCGCACCGGCATACCCGGCGATCCATTGATCGAGAAGAAAAGGAGGAAGTTTCATAAGTTTAGATGCGGCGCCGGGCCGCGACGGCTTCCGAGGTCATGCCGAAGATCGGCGGCGTTTCGATCCCGCATAACCGCAACATGAGATACAGCTGTCCGCGATGGTGCACTTCGTGTTCGCACATGGCGCGCAACCATTTCCACGCCGCCATCGAGGCGCCGCCAGGTGTCAGCACTGAGGACTCCAGATCAACTCTCGATAACGCGGCAATGAGCTCCTCCGACTCGCGGTGAAGCCTCCTCATCAACGCGCGAGCTTCGTGCGAGGACCTGCCCCACCGCGCATCATGGGATTCGTAACGCGACGGCCGGCGGCATGCGGCCTCGACGAACAGCCAGCGCTCGGTTAACGCGAGATGCCGGATGACATCGCCGAATGTCATCGCGCCCGATCCCGGCGACCAATCGATCCGATCGTCGGGCACCCGTGCCAGCACCGCCTCCGTTCGCGCCCGCACGCGCGCCCAGTAGTTGCGCAATTCCTCAGGGGTCATCGCGACGTGCTTCGCTGCGGCGCAAGATCGTACTTGAGCGACGCGAACAACGGCTTCAACGCCGGCGGCTTCTTCCAGTCGATCGGCCCGTGCACATCACGATGTTTGAGCGCCGGCAGCACGAACCCGTTCCAGGCCTTGTCGAAATAATCGTAGGCCTTATCCCACTGTGGACCTGTGCCCCATCCCCAATGAACGAAGGTCAGCCGCGTCCCGCCGGAAGGCAGCGGCGCGAGCCTGATCTCAACTACGGTGCGCTGCGCGCGAATCTCGGGCTGCTCCGGCGGCGCGTTCCAGGTGAACGCGAATCGGCGTGACGGCTCGAATGCGACAATGCGCAGCCCTTCGCCACCACGTTGGCCCGGGGGGCTGTCTGGGGAAAACAGCACGTCGAGGTCGCCGTCGACACGCGGATCGATGCGAGCACCAGCGGCCAGGAACGTCTTGATGCCGGCCTCCGTCGTCCACCAGGTCCACACGATGCCGGGCGGGTTCGACAACTCCATTTCCGCCCGCAGGACCCGCTCTTGCGCGCTCGCGGGCAATGCAACAGCCACACTCAACAGGAATGGAAGAACACGTTTCGGAAGCATCGATAACCTCGCAATTAAGTTTGCGACGCGCGCGAGTCGCGATCCAATCAATGTTCCGCATCCGGCCATGTCACTCGCGCATACCGACCTTCACGTATGCGATTTCGACATACCCGAATGCGAGCTGTGCATTTTGCTGATCGCGGCGTATGCTTTTCAGGCATATGGACTTCGATCGCTTGCGCGCATTCGTCTGGACGCTCGAAGAAGGCGGCGTCAGCTCAGCGGCTCGACGCCTGAACCGCACGCAGCCCGCGGTCACGCGCATGCTGCAGACGCTGGAGGATCAGCTCGGAGCGCAATTGATCGATCGCAAGGCGCGGCCGATGCGGCCCACCGCGGCCGGCCGCAAGGTGCTGGACCATGCGCGCACGATCTTGAATGCCGCCGACCGTCTCACCGATGGCCGCGTTCATCCGGCAGCGTCGTCGCAAACGCTGCGTGTCGGAGTATCGCGCAGCCTGTTGTGGCACTTGCGCGACAGTCGATTCGTCAATCCCAAACCGCCGCTCAGCGCGACCGACTTCTTCGTGCGCTCCGGCTGGAGCCCGCGCCTGTATCGGCGGTTCGTGCGCGGCGAGCTTGATTGCGCGGTGATCTTGATGCCGGAGGCATGGGCACCGGATGTTCCGTACACGGGCGGTGTGGTCCGCAGCGAGCAACTGGCGTTAATCGGACCACGCGCTCCACATGCGCCCGCGCGCCGTTCAGTCGCTTGTGAGGCTCTCGATTCGCAGCCCTGGATTCTCAATCCCGACGGATGCGGCTTTCGCGGCGCGCTGTCGAGGGCGCTGGCAAGCTGCGGCAGGCGCCTGCACATTCGATTCGAGGTGGACGCCGCTCCTCAGGAACACCTCGCCATGGTCGCTGCCGGCATGGGCAACAGCATCGTCCCCGCGTCGGCGCTCGCGCAAAACGAGCGGCTGGCCGCACAAGTCCAGCAGCTGTCGGTGTCGGCATTCGACGGCTCTTTGAACGTGTGGGTGATTTGGAGCGCCCAATGCAAGGTCGTGGACGGCACCGCCGAGGCGATGGCTGAAATCTTCGCCGCCGCCGAGGGGCGAACGACACTGCGCCTGGCCCCTGCCGCCGCGATGGCGGCCCGCCGCCCTCGGCGCCTACGCTAGGCCGTCGAGCTAGGAGAGGACCGCCGCCGAGACGTCTCTCGCCGGCCTGTGGTGTGGCGCTGTCGCGCAGTTGCCAGCCTCACGTCACTCGTCCAAAGTCTTCGTACATCTGTCCCATTTTCGTCGCGTCGCTGCAGCGCGCATTTACGCTACCTCGATGCGCGACGCCGACACGGTGATCGTGGCCGGTGATGGCGAGCCACGCATGCTGTTGTTCCCGCACTCTCCCTTCTCGATGATGATTGGCAATAACCTACGCATGGTCGATCCAACGGTCGTCTGCAGCGCGCGCGTCAGCAGTGCGAAGGCCGTAGACGGCCCGCTATGGGCGGTGAGGCCCTGCCCGGCTTCACTGTTTCTGGCGCAACGCCTGTTGGTAGAATTTCGCGCGCGCGACGCCACGGCGGCGGCACGAGCCCAGCAGATGTTCACGGATACCCTGAACGCGCATCCTTCGGTAGCTTCCGACGATCTCCCGATCGAGTCGGCGCGACGTCGATCGCTGGTCGATCGCGCCAAGGCGCTCATTGCCGCTCGTGTCAACACTCGCCTCACTCTCGACGACCTCTGCGCCGAGCTGCGGTGTTCGCCCTTCCACCTGTGCCGGACGTTCCGCGCGGTCGAGGGCCTGACGGTCACGGAGTACCGCCACCAGCTGCGGCTGCGCGCCGCGGTCGATCGCCTGTTATCGGCGCCGGTCAAGGGCTTGACCTCGCTCGCGCTCGACCTTGGTTATAGCAGCCACAGTCATTTCACGCTGGCGTTTCGGCAAACGTTTGCGGTCACGCCATCGCAGTTCCTGGCCGAGATCCGCCGTGCCGGATGAAGCCCCGCGCCGGCAGGCGCTCGCACCCATCTTCATGGTTGGCGCAGTGGTGGCCGCGGTTGCCGCCGCGACGGGCGCCCAGCTCACCCGACATCTGCCTCCTGATCTGCAGCTCAGCATCGTTCTGCAGAACCTCGCCTACTGGGGGTTATGGACGCTGCTCACGCCGATGGTGTTGAGGCTGGGCATCCGGTGGCAGTTCGCACCCGGTCGCCGGCTGCATGCGCTCGCGGCCCACGTCCTGCTCGGGGTCGCGGTGGCTGTTCTCCACATCGCCTTGATCACCGTCGCCGCGGCGGCGATTCGTAGCGCGACGACGGATGCGACGTGGGCACAGTCGTGGGCGGGGATGCGGGCGCCAACGCGCATGCACATCGAATGGGAGATCACCGTGTACTGGGCGCTCATCGGCCTCGCTCACGCCATCGCCTACAAGCGTGAAGCCGATCAGCGAGCACTGGCCGCGGCGCAGCTCGAGACCAGGCTCTTGCGCGCGCAGACCCGCGCGTTGCAGCATCAACTGCAGCCGCACTTCATGTTCAACACCTTGCAGACGATCACCGCGCTCGTGCGCCGCGATGCCGATGCCGCCGAACACATGCTCGAACGCTTGTCGCACCTGCTGCGGTTGTCGTTGCGTGCCGGCGACGCGATGGAGGTGGCGCTCCATCGGGAGCTCGAACATACCCGCGCCTATATGGAGATCGTCCAGGCCAACATGGGCGACCGGTTGCGCGTCGTCATCGACATTCCCGAATCGTTGCACGCTGCCGCGGTGCCAGCACTGCTGTTACAGCCGCTGGTGGAAAACGCCGTGCGTCACGGCATCGCCGGACGCGCCGCCGGCGGCACGGTCGTGATCGACGGCCGGGTCGTGGACGAAGCACTCGAGCTGCGGGTGATCGACGACGGGATCGGATTTGATGGGGACGCGGCCGGCATTGGCCTGCAGAACACGACCCAGCGGCTGGCGCAGTTATACGGAACCAATCAGCGTTTGACGATCCGCAACCGTCCATCAGGCGGGACAGAGGTCCTCATCCGCTTGCCGTATCGCGCTGTTCCGTTGGATATCGCGGAGACCGCATGCGCTTGAGAGCGGTGGTCGTTGAAGATCAACCGGTAACCCGCGCGCACATTGCATCAATGCTCGAGGCCATGGACGTCGAGGTGGTCGCCGAGTGCGGCAACGGCCTCGAGGCGGTGCAATGCGTGCCGGCACTGGGCCCGGACGTGGTCTTCATGGACATCGAGATGCCCGAGCTCAACGCGTTCGAGGTGATCGATGCGATTGGTATGGACCACATGCCGCCGGTGGTGTTCATCACCGCCTACGATCACTACAGCCTGCGCGCCTTCGACGTGTTCGCGTCGGGGTACCTGTTAAAGCCGATCACCGCCCCGAGGCTGGCACACGTGGTGGAGCGGCTGCAGCGCACGGGCGGCAGCGTCACGAGCACTCGCCGCGCACGCGGGCTGGCGCGGTTCCTGGGTAGTGGGGCGTCGCCGGCGACGGCGCGGTTGGTGGTACAGGGCAGCGGCCGGATGGTGTTCGTGCGAACCAGCGACGTCGAGTACATCGAAGCGTGCCGCAACTACGCCTTGATCCACGCGCGCGGCGTGCGTCACCAGACGCGACAGACGATGTTGAATTTGCAGCGGCGGCTGACCGCTTCATTCGCGCGCATTCACCGGTCGTACCTGGTGAACATCGAACAGATCAGCGAACTGCGCGCGGCGCCATATGGGGAGTACGATGTCGTGATGCGCAGCGGCAAGACGCTTCGTGTCACGAGGCGCTTCCGCGCCGCGCTGGAAGAACGACTGCGCCAGTTGCCGTAGCCGTCCAGCCGCAACCCCGAACCGCTGA
>DASVFC010000069.1:0-2003 GCA_036380235.1 Vicinamibacterales bacterium | reverse complement strand
CTTCCTGCTCCGGTCCAAGCAGCTGCCGGTTCGGATCGTGGATCTTCTCGACCTCCTTGTTGATCACCTGCACGTCGCGGCCAATCATCCGCGTGTCGAGCATGATCAAGGTTGCCAGGTTGCCGATGCGGAACGCGCGATAGATCTTCCCCTGCAGCGTCGGCGCATCCTCCCGAATCGGCATCCATTCCATGTAGGCCTGGATTGCCGCCTGCCGGCGCAGGCTCCATTCCCCTTCATCGGCGCCGTCGTTGTTGTGATTCTGCGCGCCGCCGCTCCACGTGTTGTTGGTGAACTCGTGATCGTCCCAGGTGACGATGAACGGATGTTGCTGGTGAATCGCCTGCGAATCCGGATCGGCTTTGTATTGCGCGTGGCGCTCGCGATAGTCCTGCAGGGCCACCATCTCCTTGTTCGGAGACGGAATGCGGCCGTACTTGGTGCCGTCGCCATATTGCGCGTTGGCATATTCGTATAGATAGTCGCCGAGGTGAAGGATCGCGTCGAGATCGAGGCGATTGGCGAGACACGCATACGCGTTGAAGTATCCCTGCGGCAGGTTTGAGCACGAGACCACGCCGAGACGCACGCGCGCCACGTTCTCGCGCGCCAGCGTCTTCGTGCGTCCGACGGGCGATTGCTCGCCGTTCGATTGAAAGCGGTAGTAATACGTGGTGGCGGGCTCGAGGCCGCGCGCGTCGAGCTTAACGGTGTAATCCCGCTCCGCCCCTGTTTCCACTTCGCCGCGGGCGACGGTGGTGCCGAACTTCGCATCCCGCGACACCTGCCACGACACTTTCTCAGCGCCTCCCGCGCCGCGCGGCGTCACGCGCGTCCACAGGATCACGCGATCGTGCAGCGGGTCGCCGCTGGCCACCCCATGCCGGAAAATCGGGTTGGTGACCTGCGCCATCGCATCGATGGATCGCACAAGCGGCAGGGCACCGAGCGCGGCGCCGCTGGCCTTGAAAAAACTTCGCCGGGAGACGGTGCGCATCCGCGCAGTCTACCTCGGCCGGTTCACCGGCGCTGTGACAGCCGCCCTATCGCGCGGCGCACGCCTGGTCCTGGTAGCGGCCGGGTGCCGAACACAGGGCCTGGAGCGCCGTCTGCGCGTCGGCGTCCCGGCCGGCGCGTTTGAGCGCCACCGCCCGCAACCACTGCGCATCTTCGCCCACCACTTGTGAGGGTTCAGCGCGCTGCAAGGGCTCGATCGCCTCGACGGCCGCACCGCTGTAAAGACGGGCCGTGCCCAGGTAGAACCACACCTCGGCCACGTCGGAATAGCGCTGGGCAACCGGCAGTAGCGCGGTGGCGGCTTCGGCGAACCGGCCGTCGCGGTACGGCGCGATCGCCTCGCCGAATGCGTTCAGGAAACCGTCGCGATCGACATCCCCGCCTCGCATCGCCAGGATCAGATCCGGCGGAAGCCGGACGTCGGGTGCCGCCGGCAGAGATGCCCACGCCGGTAATTGCACGGTGGTGGCTGCGCCAGCAGAATCGACGGCTTGCGCCGCCGGTTCGCCCGCCACGCGGTCGACGCCATCGGGGACTGGACGCAGCCACCACACGCTCATGCCAACCGCCAACACCATCGCCGCTGCGGCTGCCAGCCATCGCCAGTCGGCACCAGCCGATGGGCGCGGGGTCACCGCGCCGGAAGGGGCCTCGGCTTCGAGGAGCGCGACCGTGCGGAAGATGGCCGCGCACTCCGCGCACGCTATGGTGTGGTCGGCCACCTGCGCGCGTTCCGTGGAGGACATTTCACCGGCGGCGAACTTCGCCCAATCCTCTTCTGACGGGTGGCCCGAGCCGGGCGCCGGCAGCGTGGCGAAGGCCTGCCGTAACGCGGAGTCGATTGCGGCGTCGCGCTTATCGATCGTCATGGTAGCCCCCGTGCGCGCAGTTCCGATCGCAAGTCGCCCATGCCGCGAGCGATCAGGTTGCGTGCGCGCTGATACGTCCAGCCGTACAACTTCATCAACTCCTCGACGGTGAATCCA
>DASVFC010000068.1:0-3920 GCA_036380235.1 Vicinamibacterales bacterium | reverse complement strand
GTTGAAATTCGCCGTGCCGATCTGCACGGCGTTCGCTCCCGCGATGATGAACTCGAGCGCGTCCTCGGCCGACGTGATGCCGCCCATGCCGATGATCGGAATCTTCACCAGCTGGAAGCACTCCCACACCATGCGGACCGCAATTGGCCGGATCGCGGGGCCACTCAAGCCACCCATGACGTTGCTAATTTTCGGCCGCCGCGTCTCCACGTCGATCGCCATTGCGAGGAAGGTGTTGACCAGCGAGATCGCGTCGGCACCGGCATCCTCGGCCGAGCGCGCGAACGACGCGACGTCAGTAACGTTCGGCGTCAGTTTCGGAATCACGGGAAGGTGCGTCGCCTTCTTGACAGCGCTGACGACGCCGTAGGTGCCTTCAAGGCTGCAGCCGAACTGGATGCCGCCTTCCTTGATGTTAGGGCACGAGATGTTCAATTCGATCGCGGCCACGCCTTCCGCTTGCGACAGCACTTTGGTCACTTCGACGTACTCGTCGAGCGTGGTGCCACAAACGTTGACGAACGTGCGCGCGCCGGCCTGGCGCAATAACGGCAGCTTTTCCTTGACGAAGCGATGCACGCCGATGCCCTGCAGGCCGATGGCGTTGATCATCCCGGCCGGTGTTTCGACGATGCGCGGCGGAGCATGGCCCTGCCGCTCCTTCATGAACAGGCCCTTCGAGACGATGGCGCCGAGTGACGACAGGTCGACGACCTGCTCGTACTCGAGGCCGTAGCCAAAGCACCCACTGGCCGCGATCAGCGGATTTGGCAGCTTCAGCGATCCGATGGCGACCGACAGATCCGGCGTCATTCCCACACCAGCTCCGCGCCGTCGAACACTGGTCCGCTGATGCACGAGCGAACGAGGTTCGCGTGTTCGTCACCGTGCTTCACCGGGACGACGCAGCTGTAACATCCACCGAGGCCGCAGCCCATTACGCGCTCGACAGACACCTGCGACGGCTGATTGTAACGAGCCGCAAGTTTCGCCACGGCTTCAAGCATCGGCTCGGGTCCGCACGCATACACCATCGCCCCCGCCGGGCCGGCGGCTTTCAGCGCCGCTTCGAGAGGGGCGGTCACGCGGCCCTTGATGCCGCGGCCGCCGTCTTCCGTCGATAACACCAGCTTGATGCCGAGCTTCTCGAAGAATTCGAGATAGAACAACTCGTCCGCGGTTCGCGCACCGTAGAACAACGTCGCCGCCGTGCCGGATGCAGCGAGCGATTCCGCGAGCGTGGCGAATGGCGCCAGGCCCACGCCGCCGGCGACCATCCATCCTTCTTTCGGTGAAGGCACCGGCGTGAACGGCACGCCTAACGGACCGAGGCACGAGACAATGTCACCTTCCTCGAGCTCGTACAACCTGGTGGTGCTGCGGCCAGCTTTCTTGTTGAGGATGCTGACGCCGGTCACTTCTCCCGTGGCATCGCGCAGAATTTCGAATACCGAAAACGGTCGGCGCAGCAGTGGATCGGTGACGCCGGCGGGTTTCACCATTACGAACTGACCGGGCCTGGTTCGCCGGCCCACTTCCGGCGCTGCCAGGCTCAATACCGAGTAATCGCGCGACAGCCTCGCGTTGGCGATCACCGGCGCGGCAACATCCACTGGCGGCATTCCAAAAAGTATATCAGCGTGACTGCAGACTGGACTGCCGACTGACAACTGGACTGCCAACTGCCGACTGCCGATTGAGACTGTGAACTGCCGACTGTAGACTGCAGACTGTTGCGTTACTTGCGGATGTTGTCGAATTCGGTCATTGCTGCGGGCGTCGCGTCCGGGTATCTCACCACGCTGTTCCTTCAGCTCAATCCTGCGGTCTCGATCGATCCGGCTACGCTCATCCCGCTCGCGGCCGTGCTCTCGGTGGCCTACGGCGCCAACCTGACCGTGCTGTTCTACGCATTGATAGTGTTCCGGCAAATCCTCGCGGTCGAAGTGTTGTCGCCCGGTTGGTTGAGCGTGCGGCTGTTGTCGTGGCTCTGCACCATCGCCGCCGGCGCCGGTGCCGGCCTGATGTGGCTGAACCTGCTTGGTTTCGGCGACGTTCTCGATCGAGAGACACGCGATCGCATGTTCATCGGCGCAACGCTGGTGACCGCGGCCGGGACGGTATTCCTGATTCTCGGCATCGCACATCTCGGGCGCCGTGGCGGGCGAGTCAGCGCCGCGATTCTTTCGCTCACCATGGTGTTGTCGGTCGCGGCCCCGGTGATTGCGCGGGGACCGGCTCGCCAGGCCGAGCTGCCCCCGCCGGCGCCGTCGATCGGCGACGTCGCACCGTGGTCCATTGCGCGCCGGATCACCGTGCTGATGTTCGATGGCGCGTCACTCGAATTCATCACTCCCGAGGTGGCCGCCGGACGGTTGCCGAATATCGGGCGCATCTTCTCGCAAGGAGCGGTCTTGTATCTCGCCACGCTTCGGCCAACGCAGGCGGAGCCGGTGTGGAGCGCCGTGGCTACGGGCCATGATCCGATGTCCAACGGTGTGCGCTCCGCCGCGATTTATCGCGCCTTCGGCGGCACGCCGATTCAGTTGCTGCCGGACTATTGCTTTTCGCAGGCGTTGGTGACGTTTGGCTTTCTCACCGAGGAGGCGCAGACCGCGTCGCACCTCCGCGCCCGTCCGGTCTGGAACATCCTCGGGGAGCGCGGCGTGCGGGTCGGCGTCATCGGTTGGCCCCTGACGCAACCGGCGCCGACAGTGAACGGGTTCGTGGTGAGCGACACGTTCCACAGGTTACTTGAGCCCGAGGTGAACCTCGATCGCTCCACTGCGGTCTGGCCGCCTGAATTCCTCGATGACGTGCGGCGGGCACTGGAAGTGCCCGCCGATCCGGATCCGGTGGCGCTGGTGTCGACAATGGGCGCGCCGCAGCCGGTGGATGACTACGATTTGCGTTCCGATCGGGCGCCGGTGGTGGCCGATCGCGTGCACTTGCAGTTGCTCAACGCGCCGCACATCGCGCCGCCGCCGTTTCTCGCCGTCCGGTTTCCGGGCATCGACGCTGTGGGTCATCGCTTCCTGCGTTATGCCGATCCGTCCGCCTTCGGCGACGTGTCGGTCGAGGAGAGCGAGCGGTTTGGCCGCGTCTTGCAGCAGTACTACGGCTTTCTCGATACGGTGATCGGGCGCGAGATGGCGCGGCTCGGGCCCAATGACCTGTTGCTCGTCGTGTCGGCCTTCGGCATGGAGCCGATCTCTCCAGGCAAACGCGTGCTCGAAATGGTCGCCGGCAATCCGTTGATCAGCGGCACGCACGAACGAGCGCCGGACGGATTCGTGCTGGCCTTTGGCGGCCCTGTCGCTCCCGGCCGGCCGCCGCGGGCTGCCGTCGTCGATCTGGCGCCGACCATTCTTTACTTCCTGGGACTGCCGGTGGCGCGCGACATGGACGGATTTGCACGGATTGACTTGTTTAAGCCGGCGTTCACCAGTGATAAACCTGTCACTTACATCCCTTCGTACGGACGGTAAATGACGGACGCCGAACAACTGCTCCTCTGGCGGTGGAGCACCATCGTGCAATTGACGTCGCTGGCAATGGCCGCGGCGTTCTTCGCGCTGCTCGCCCGCAACAGCGGCCGCAGTGAGCTGCGCAGCTGGGCGCGCGCGTGGTTCGCGAACTTTCTCGCCCTCACCGTCACGTCGGTGTATTGGACGGTGCAGCCGGAGGCGGTCTTCCCGCTGGTCAGCTTCCTCTACCTCGCCGCGAAGGCGGCATTCGTGCTGTTGTTGATCGAAGGCGCGTGGTTGATCGCGCACCCGGGCGCCCGCCGGATTTCCGCCCGACAACTGTCGATTGGCATCCTGCTGTACGCCGCCGTTGGCGCGGTGCTGTTCCGCACCCTGATGCAGATTGGCGTGTTGCAGCATTCGGCAGTCGCCATTGCCTTGCTTGGGTTTTCG
>DASVFC010000067.1:0-6657 GCA_036380235.1 Vicinamibacterales bacterium | reverse complement strand
GTCCACCATCTCGGGTTGGCCGACTTCTATCGTCGCCTTCATGTTCCGGCCGGCCTCGTTGATTGGCATCTCGAACGTGGTCCCGGGTTCGAGCGGCAGCGTCCGCACGTACCAGAGCGCGCTCAGCGCGTCGCGCGCGTGTGCGGCCAACGGTAGTGCCATCGCGGTTGCGTCACGTGCAGCATCGGCGGTGTCGGCCGAGCGAACGATCCGCGCGTCGTGATCGTACGCGTAGGCGCGGTCCACCACGCGACGCCCCTCGCGCAGGAAGCGCTGGTGCAGCAGCGGCAGCAGATCGCCACTCGCCGACGTGCGAAATCGATCGCGAGCCTCGAAAAATCTCGACACCCACGGGGCGGTTTCGGCCGTCGCTTCGAAAACCCACGACGCTTCCGTGCTATCGACGCCGGCATCACTGGCATCGGCAGCGACCGCGGCGAGCGTGATCGTGCCGGCCGACACGTCGAGGGGGCCCGTCAACCATTGCACGGAATACGTGGCGCGTTCCCTGGTGGTGAACGGAATCGGCCCCGGGGGAGGCGGCGCCACGACCTCCAGGCGGTCGAGCGCCGCTTCGCTCGTCTCCGTCCACACCACCTCGTACACCGTCTCGTCGCCGAACGTCTCGCGCTCCACGTATGGCGAGTCGGGTTGATCCGCAATGCCGATCGGCGAGGGCGAGACGACGTATGCCACGGCGAGCTCTTTCAGCATGGCGCGCGCGTCGATGGACGATGGATCGGCCAGCGCATCGGCGATCGCGCTGAAGAAGGCCGGCCGCTGGCCTGAATATCCGTTGACGATCGGCCGCCGGTGCGCCAGCGATCGCACCATGAACACGGAGTTCTCCTTGTCCAGCGACAGCGGCAGATAGAGTACGGCGCCGCGCCCTGGTTGCTCTCGCAGCCAGAGATCGGCGCGCGTGGTCGCGTCAGGCGCAGCAACGAGCCGGGTCAACGGTGCGTTGATGTATTCGGCCATCATCATGACTGCAAGCGCCGCGACCGCGACGGGTCGTAGCCGCGCTTTGGCGATCCCCGTTGCAGCTATCAGGCAGACTCCGAGCATCGCGATCACGGCGAATCGGGCCGGCGCGCGAATGGCGTGGAACCCGAAGACAAGCTCCGAGGTCCACTGATACACGCCGGGTACACCTTCGGGGCCAAGCGATAACACGACGCCCACTACGGCTAACGTCAGCGACGTGGCCACCACCGGCCGCGCGTCCGTCCGCCATCCCTTGAGAACCCCGAACACTGCCAGCGCGATCAGCACCAGGCCGGGGAACATCTGGTGCTCGTTGCTGCGCCGATCGCGTTCGCCCGGCGCCGGCCCGCGCGGCAGCAGCAAACCGTGGCTGCCATAGAGGAAGTTCTCGTGCGGCACTTGCGTGTAGCTCTGTAAGGTGGCGGCGTTGCGGGTCGCCTCGAACAGGTTGCGGCCGAAGCCCTCGCGCTGCTGCGTCACCCAGTAAGGCCAGGCCACTGGCAACACGAGCACGCCGCCGATCGCGGCCGCCACGATCACTCGAGACCAATACCTCCGCCCCCGCCACTGCCCCGTCGTCCACGCGAGGGCCACCGCGCCCACCCCAATTGCGATCGCGGTCATCACGCCGTAATAGACCGACGAGATCGCCTGCAGCGCCGCCAGCACTCCGAGGGCCACCGCGTCGCGCCAACGCCGGGCCGCGGCGATGCGATGCAACGCCAACAGCGCCAGCGGCAGGAAGTACAGCGCCTGCAACTGCAGGTGGAGAAAGTGCGCCGTGCGATACGGCCAGAACGCCCACGCCAGGCCGGCGATGTACGCCGCAGCGTTCGAACCCGTCACGCTGCGCGCGAGCGCATGCATCGCGAATCCGCTGAGGGCGAGTGATCCGATCAACAGCACGTTGTAACAGAGCGCGAGGTTCCCCGTCGCCGCGTAGATCGGCGACACGGCAAGCGACTGCAGCAGGAGATGATCGGAAAACGTCAGTGTGCCGGCAGCCGGGTGAAAGATGTTGGCGTCGAAGACGCGGCCGTTCAGGACGCTCATCGGATCGGCGAGCCAGGCGTGCACGCCCCACCCGAGGATCCATAGATTGAGAAACGGATCGCCGGCGCCTTCGACGGCGCCAAGGTGGGTGGTAAAACGCGTCGCCAGCGGCCAGGTCAGGACGAGTGCCGAGACGATGTAGATGGCTGCGGGGACGACGGGGGAAAACCGAAGCATGAGTGCCGCGCCATAGCGTACTCGGCGGGCCCCTTGATTTGCACGATTAACGTCACGAGCGACGCGTCACAGCGCCGAGACCGAATATGCGGGACTAGGCGCCGATGGCGGCCTTCAGCAGCTCGGTCACGATTTTGGGGTCGCCCTTCCCCTTCGATTCCTTCATGACCTGGCCGACGAGAAACTGGAACTTGCGATCTTTTCCTGCGCGAATCTCGGCAATCACATCGGCATGGGCCGCAACAATTTTCTGCACAAGCGGCTCGAGGCTCGACGAATCGGAGATCTGCGCGAGCCCTTCCGCCGCGACGATGTCCTCGGCGGCGCGGCCGGTCTCATACATCGTCGCGAACACGTCCTTCGCGACGGTGGAGCTGATGGTGCCCTTCTCGACAATCGCGATCAGGCCCGCAAGCGCGGCCGGGGTGATCGGCACCGCCTCGATCTCGATCTGGCGCTCCTTCATGTTGCGCAGCACCTCGCCCATTACCCAGTTACTGGCCGCCTTGGGGTTGCCGGCATGCTTCGCGGTCTCCTCGAAGTAGTCGGCCACGCCGCGGGTTTGCGTCAGCAACGCGGCGTCATACGCGGGCAGCGCGTACTGCTCGATAAAGCGGCGGCGCCGCTGCTCGGGCAACTCCGGTAACGCCTGAGCGATGCTGTTCCGTCGTTCGGCCGACACGATCAGCGGCGGCAGATCGGGCTCCGGGAAATAGCGATAGTCGTGCGCTTCTTCCTTGCTGCGCATCGAATAAGTCTTGCCCTGCGCCGCGTCGAACAGCCGCGTCTCCTGGACGATGCGGCCGCCGTGTTCGATGACGTCGATGTGGCGGCCGATCTCGTAGTCGATCGCCTTCTCGAGATACCGGAACGAGTTGACGTTCTTGACCTCGGTCTTGGTGCCGAGTGCGGTCGCACCCTTCCGGCGCACCGACACGTTGGCATCGCAGCGCAGGCTGCCCTCGTCCATGTTGCCGTCGTTGACGCGCAACCACACGAGAATCTGGCGCAGCGTCTCGAAAAACACGGCGGCTTCCTCCGCCGATCGCATGTCTGGCTCGCTCACGATCTCGATCAGCGGCACGCCGCTGCGGTTGTAATCGAGATAGGTCTTACGATCCGAATCGGCAAATCCGTCGTGCAGCGACTTGCCGGCATCCTCTTCCATGTGGATGCGCGTCAGCCGCACGAACTTGCCGCCAAGCGAAGCAGGGAGTGCGAGGCCGCCGCCGGTGGCGAGCGGCTGCTCGTACTGCGAGATCTGATAGCCCTTCGGCAGGTCTGGATAGAAATAATTCTTGCGCGCGAAGACCGATCGCTCGTGCACGTCGCAGCCGAGCGCGACAGCGGCCGTCACTGCGAGATCAACGGCTTTGCGATTGAGGACCGGCAGCGCACCTGGTAATCCCACGCAGACCGGACAGGCATGCGCATTCGGCGGCGCGCCGAACGCGGTCGGACAGCCGCAAAAAATCTTGGTCGCCGTCAGGAGCTGGGCGTGAATCTCCAGCCCGATGACGGCCTCGAAGGTGTCAGACATGGAAGCTGCGACTTGAGATTTCAGAAGTGAGATTTGAGATTTGAGATTGAGATTTGGAAATCAAAAATAAATCTCAAATCTCCCTTCCTAAATCTTCAATCCTACGTGACCGTCGGGCCCGCCGCGGCAACGCGCGCGTCGGCATCAGCAAAGTTCGTCTTGAAGTTCTCGATGAACATGCGCGCCAGCCTGGCGGCCTGCTGATCGTAGGCGGCCTGGTCGGCCCACGTGCCGCGCGGATCGAGCACGTTCTCGGGCACGCCCGGCACCGAGGTCGGCACTTCGATATTGAAGACCGGGTGGCGCCGGTACGCGACGTTGTCAAGCTGGCCCGACAACGCGGCGCGGATCATGGCGCGCGTATACGCGATCTTCATGCGGCTGCCGACGCCGTGCGGGCCGCCGGTCCAGCCGGTGTTGACGAGCCACACGCGCGAGTTGTACTTCGCGATGCGCTCACCGAGTTGGCGCGCGTAGACATTCGGGTTGAGCGGCAGGAACGGCGCACCGAAGCACGTGCTGAAGGTGGCGCTCGGTTCGGTCACGCCTTTCTCGGTGCCCGCGACCTTGGCGGTGTAACCCGAGAGGTAGTGATACATGGCGCCTTCCGCAGACAGGCGCGCGATCGGCGGCAACACGCCATAGGCGTCAGCCGTCAGCATCACGATGTTCTTTGGATGACCACCAGTGCCCGATGGCACCGCGTTGTCAATGAACTCGATCGGATAAGCGGCGCGGGTGTTCTCGGTCAGCGACGCATCATCGAGGTCCAGCAACCGCGTCGCGGGATCCATCGCGACGTTCTCCAGCACGGTGCCGAACCGGCGAGTCGTCGCGTAGATCTGTGGCTCGGCTTCCGCCGACAGGCGAATGGTCTTGGCGTAGCAGCCGCCTTCGAAGTTGAACACGCCGCGATCGCTCCAGCCATGCTCGTCGTCGCCGATCAACTGGCGTTCGGGGTCGCTCGACAGCGTGGTCTTGCCGGTGCCGGAGAGGCCGAAGAACAGCGCGGTATCGCCGTCGGCGCCGATGTTGGCCGAGCAATGCATCGACAGCACGTTGCGCAGCGGCAACAGGTAGTTCAGGACCGTGAAGATCGACTTCTTGTTCTCGCCGGCGTAGCTGGTGCCGCAAATCAGCACTTCACGCGAGGCGAAATTGACGACGATGCCCACTTCGGAGCGCGTGCCGTGACGCGCCGGATCCGCCTTGAACGTCGGCGCCGTCATGACCGTGAATTGCGGCTGGAAGCCGGCAAGATCCGCGGCCGGCGGCACGATGAACAGGTTGCGGACGAACAGGTTGTGCCAGGCGTATTCCTGGATGAAGCGGACCGGCAGGCGGTATTCGGGATCGGCGCCCGCATAAAGGTCCTGCACGAACAGCTCGTGGCCTTTCAGGTGGGTGATGATGTCGCGCCGCAGGATGTCGAACTGCGCCGCCTCGATGGGCTTGTTGACCTTGCCCCACCACACCTGCGCCTCACTCGACGGCTCCTTCACCACGAACTTGTCGTTCGGCGAACGGCCGGTGTGCGCGCCAGTGCGGCATACGAGCGGACCTTCCTGCGCGAGGATACCTTCCTGCCGCCGGATGGCGTGTTCGTACAACGCCGCCGCTGACAGGTTGAAATGGACGGGCTTCGATGTTTCCACGCCGTGCGACTCGAGCCCCCGCCCCACCTGTGTCGTACTCATGAAATATGACTCCAAACTCCGCCGGTGCAACCCCGGCCGCATTGAAACCATCGATGGTACAGATGGGAAACGGGCTAAGTCAACAAGCAGCACGGACTTGGGCTGCTACTGGTAAACTAGCAGCCATACGGGCGTTGCGCTTGTAAACGGTTGCAACGAACCCCACGTAAACATGGCAGGACAGCCAATCGCTGACCTCGGCGCGCAACAGCAACCGCGTTCGCTCGACGCCTCCCACCCGTCGCCGGCATCCGTCCTGGCCGCGGAAATCAAGGGATTGGTCGAAAAAGGCGAACGCGACGAAGCGCGCGAGCGGTTTGGCGCGCTGGTGGCGCTGCTTCAGCGCCGGGCCTTGCGCATCGCGTTTCAGTATCTTCGCGATGCGGCCGACGCCGACGAAGCGGTGCAGGATGCATTCGTGAAGGTGTTCCTGCACATCGACCAGTACCGCAGCGATTTGCCGTTCGACGTCTGGTTCACGCGCATTCTCGTGAACGCCGCGCTGGATCGATTGAAGGCGCGGGGTCGGCAGCAGAAGTGGATCAGCCACTCGACCGACGAGGACAACGGCCGTCCCGTGGAACAGATCGCTGCCGGGGAGGCGTCGCACGAACGCCGCCTGCTGGCGAAGGAACGATGGCAGCAGGTCGCCACCGCGGTGGCCGCGCTGCCGGATCGGCAACGGCTGGTCTTCACTCTGTGCCACCTCGATGAGAGGACGCCGGCCGAAATCAGCGCGGCCACGGGGATGAGCCAGGCGACGGTGCGAGTGCACTTGTTCAGGGCCCTGCGGAAGTTGAGAGGAGTTTTGGGAGGTCAGGCATGAGCCGACGCGACATCATCGAGCCGAGCGACGAGCAACTGCTCGACGCGTATCGCGCCGCCGCGTGCGCCGAAGCTGACGCCCATTTCGACGACCGCGCCCTCGAAGCGCAGCGGCACAAGATCCTCTCGCGTCTTGCGCACATCGGCCATCCGGCGAAAGTCATTCGCTTCCCGCGGGCACCCTACGGCCAGATCGCAACCGCCCCCGTCAACCGGCGCTGGATTAGCGTTGCGGCAGCTGCCGGCCTGATCATCGGCGTCCTCGGCGGCCAATTCGTGAACATCGTCCCCAAGCCCACCCGCCGGCTCGCACCCATGGCCACCTCGATCGCGCCGAGCGCACCGACACGGCCCGCGTTCATCCAGACGGCGTCGGTC
>DASVFC010000066.1:0-5943 GCA_036380235.1 Vicinamibacterales bacterium | reverse complement strand
CTTGGTCTGCACCGGGGGATTGATCTCTTCAGGGTTGAAATTGCCGCGCGGGTTGGGGGGCGCGTTCGGATCCGGTGGCGGAATCTTGCCGGTGCGGACGATTTCGCGGCCGGCCTGGATGGCCGCCTGGATTTGGCTCGGCGACGCCTTCGCCTCCGACTCCTTACCGACGAAACCTTCGAGCACCTTGCGCTGCAGGTCGGCGGCGGCGCGATCGAGCGCGCTGAACTTGGCGACGTCGATCACCTTGGTGGTGACGCCTGGGTCGGCGCCGCGCGCCAGCAAGGTCTTGATTGCCTCCACGCGGTTGAGGCCCGACGCAAAGATCAACGGCGTTTGTCCGGCTTCATTTTCTTTGGCGTTGACGTCGGCCTTGGCATCAAGCAACACGTTGATGGTGTCGGGGTTGCCCGATGACGCCGCCATGTGCAGCGCGGTAACGCCGCTGGTGGTGGTCTTGGCGTTCACGTCGGCACCGGCCTTCAGCAGCGACTTCGCGACCGCGGCCGCACCGCTTCTGCCGGCGATGTGCAGCGGCGTGTACTGGCCGATACGCGTGGTCGCCGACACATTGGCGCCGGCGTAAAGCAGGATGTCGGCGAGGTCGGCGTCACCGCGCTCGGCGGCCCAGTGCAGCGCGCTCATGCCGTCGCCCTGCGCGGCATTGACGTCGGCGCCGTCCTTCAACAGCCTCTGCACCGTCGCCTTGTCGCCGCGCTCAGCCGCCTCCGCAACTGGAGCCGGGCTTGCTTCGGCGACCCTGGCCGGGGCCGGGCCCTGGGCCGCGAGGCCCACGGACAGGACGAAAACCAAACCAAGCAGTGAAATCTGGCGCATGCGGACCTCTGACGATTTCAGAAGTTAGATTTTAGATTGCAGATTTATTGGTGGATTAAGCACCAGCAAACCTGCAATCGGTAAATCACAAATCCGAAAATAAATCTGCAATCTCAAATCTGAGATCTGAGATCTCAAGCCACTGTCGCCGGCGACGCCTGCGTGAGTGACAGCTCTCCCGTCGAGTCGCCGAACTGCTGCATTTCCATCCCGAGGATGTGACCCATCGTCAGGAAGGCGTTGGCCATCGGCGTGCCGTCGGCGGCCTTGATGTGCAGGTTGCCCTTCAGCGCGCCGTTGGCGTGGCCGAGCATGAACAGCGGGCAACGGCGGTGGTTGTGCACGTTCGGATCGGCCATCGGCGATCCCCACACCACCATCGTCTTGTCGAGCAGCGACTGGTCGCCTTCCATCGATTCCTTGAGGCGATCGATCAGGTAGGTGACCTGCGACACGCGGTACTTGCAGATCTTGTTGAACTCCAACACGCGATCTTCGCGATCGCCGTGGTGCGACGCCGGGTGGAACGGCTGCAGCGAACCGCTTTCCGGGAACACGCGGTTCTGCGAGTCGCGGCCGGTCTTGAAGGTGATGATGCGCGTCATGTCGGTCTGGAACGCGAGCACCTGCAGGTCGAACATCAGCCGCATGTGTTCGGAGAACGAGTCGGGCACGCCCGCCGGCGCGTCCGGCAGCTCGCGCTCTTCGCCGCTGCGGTTGCGCGCTTCGATCGATTCGATGCGGCGCTCGATCTCTCTCACGTAGGTCAGGTAGCGATCGAGTCGCGTCCGATCCGTGGTGCCGAGTTCCTTGCGCACCGAGGCCACTTCACCCTGGATCCAGTCGAGGATGCTGCGACGGCTGACGCGCCGCGCGGCGCGATCTTCCTTCGATGAGCCCGCGCCGAACAGCAGGTCAAAAGCGACGCGCGGATCGCGAATCATCGGCAGCGGCTCGTTCGGCGACGCCCAGCTGATCGAGTCGGTGTAGGCGCACGAATAGTTGTAGGTGCAGCCACCGGCCTGGTCGAGGTTCTCGATGCAGAACTGCATCGATGGTAGCGGCGTTTCCTTGCCGATCTTCTGCGCGTAGAACTGGTCGAACGACGTGCCGGCCCAGATGTCGGAGCCCTGCGTCTGCTTCGGATGCGACTGCGTCAGGAACACCGCGCTGGAGCGGAAGTGATCGCCGCCAATTTCCGGAGCGGTGAACGCCTCGGCCATGCGCACGTCGGTGTTCGAGACGATCGTCAGGTGCTTGCGATACGGCTCGAGCGACGACAGCGCGCTGTCGGGCAGGATGGTGAAGTCGCTGCCGACCTGCTCGGGTGCGTAGAGGAACTTCGACGCTCCCCACTTCTGGCAGCCGGCGAGGCCATGCACCTCTTCGATGGCGATCAGGCGCGTGCGTTCAGCTCCCGCAGCAGTGGGCGCGCCAATGCCCTTGGCCGCGACCATCGCGTCAAGGAACGGCAGCGCCACCGTGGCGCCGGCGGCGCCGCGGAGGAACGTCCTGCGGGGCATCTGCTTTCCTGTAATGAAATTCATCACGGATCTCCTACTGAACGCTTGCCTTTGAAGTGTCGGTGGTTGACTGTTCGGCTTCCACTCGGCGCATCCGGAACGCGTCGCTCTTGATCACGCCCAGGATGAACGAGGAAATCTTGTAGTTCGAAGCTTCGGCCTGGCGGGCGATGGCGCGAATCGCCGGCTGGTCGTAGTACTCGACGCGGCGGCCGAGGCCGTAGGCCATCAGGTTCTCCGCGAAATTGCGCACCAGCGGCTGCGGCCGCTTCACCAGCACGTTCACCAGTTCCGACAGCGACGTCACCTTCGTGCCGTCATAGAAGTCGCCGCTGGTGTCGAGCGGCATGCCGTTCTCGCGCACACGCCACCGCGCCGTGACGTCGAAGTTGTCGAGCGCGAGGCCGATCGGATCCATGAAGCGATGGCACGAGTTGCAGGTCGCGTTGGCGCGGTGAATCTCCATGCGCTCGCGCGTCGTCAGGTGCCGGCCTTCCTTCGCTTCGCCGGCCGCTTCCAGATCGGGAACATCCGGGGGCGGTGGCGGCGGCGGCGTGCCCATCAACACTTCCATCACCCACTTGCCGCGCAACACCGGCGACGTGCGATTGGCGAGCGACGTCTGCACCAGCATGCTGCCCTGGCCGAGGATGCCGCGACGGCCGTTGTCGGGATACGTGACGCGGCGGAACTCGCGTCCGACGATGCCGGGGAGGCCGTAGTGGCGCGCCAGCCGTTCGTTCACGAACGTGTAGTCGGCGGTGAGCAGATCGAGAAGGCTGCGGTCTTCACGCACCAGGCTTTCGAAGAACATCTTCGTTTCGGTGCGCATTGCTTCGGCAACGTTCTCGTCGAAGTTCGGATAGAAGTTCGGATCGGGACGCACCTTCTCGACGTCCTGCAGGCGAAGCCACTGCGCCGCAAAGCGCGACGCGAGCGCTTCCGAACGCGGATCAGCCAGCATCCGGCGCGCGTGCTTCTCGAGCCCCGCTGCCGTGGCGAGCTCGCGGCGCTGCGCCGCGGCGATCAATTCCTTGTCGGGCGGCAGGCCCCACAGGAAGAACGACAGCCGCGACGCGAGATCGATGTCGGCGACGCGGTAGGTGCCGCCGCTGCGCGCGTCGGTGGGCGCCTTCTCGAGACGGAAAATGAAGTGCGGGCTGGCGAGGATGGCCTCGAGCGCGCTGCGCACGCCCTGTTCGAAACCGCCCTTGACCGCGCCCTGCTCGTAGAACGGCAGCAGCCGATCGAGCTCCGTCGCGGTCAACGGCCGGCGATACGCCTCAGCGCCGAGGCGGGTGATGATCTGGCGCGCACACACCGGCTCGTCGGCCTTCGTGGTCGGACGGCACGAGAACACCTTCTGGCGGCTCGCCGTGTTGGAGATGCCCGTCGCCTTGAGTGGACCGCGCACGACCAGATCGGCCATGTGCGGGAGCGTGGTGATGCCGCTGCCACCGGATCCGCCGCCGGCGTACGACCACTCGTGCGGCTTGATCAAATCTTCGTAAGGACCGTCGATCTTGCGGACGAACGCGGCCGCCACCTTGTGCTGGCCGGCCTTCACGAAAATTGGCTCGGTGCGGTGCGGCGTTTGGCCGCGACCGTCGGCGCCGGCGATGTTGAGCAACTCGTACTCGACGAGCGCGACGCGCTGGCCGTCAATCGACACGTCGATCTGCTCGAAGCGCGTGTTCTCGCCCGAGTTGAACGTCATCTCGAACTGGTATTCGCCGTCTGCCGGGAACACGTGATGGACCACCATGCCGCCGCGCGTGCCGAAGGGCGCGCCTTCAACGCGATCCCACGGATGCTGCGAGGCGTAGGTTGAATTCGTGTAGGTGTGATCGATCGAGGGCGCGTTGCGATCGCCGATGGCGAGGCGGCTGATATCGGCCGCGGCGTTCAAGTACGCCTCGAGCAACGTCGGCGACAGCGCCTGCTCGTCGGCGATGTTGTCGAAGTTGGCGCTCATCGTGTCGTTGGGCAACCACTCCGACGAGTCGACGTCGATGGCGAGCAACTCTTTGATCGCGCGTGCGTACTCAGGACGGTTCAGGCGCTGGAAAGGACGGCCACCTGGGTTCGGATTGGCCTTGGCATGCGCATCAACCGCATTCTCAAGCGAGACGATGAACTGCTGATAGGTGGCGGCGTCGGGACGACGTGCGCCAGGCGGCGGCATCATGCTCGCCTGCATCTTGCGAATCATCCGCTCGGTAACGTCGGCTTGCGCGCCGGCTTGCGCGTAATCGAACGCCGCGAGCGAGAGATTGCCCGCACGCTCCTTGTTGCGATCGTTGTGGCAGGTGACGCAGTACTGCTTGACCAGGCCGTTGTAGTCGGCGGCGTGAGACGCGGCCGGCTTCATCGTGGCCGTTTGCGACGGCACACCTTTGGGTTTGTCGGCAGTCGCGGGCGTCGTCTGCGCAGCCGTCTTCGCCGGCGCTGGGACAGGCGCCTTCGTGGCGGGTTGCTGTGCCGCGATGACAGTGACGAGTCCCAGGCACAAAGTGACCGTGCCGAGGGAGATGGAACCGACGCTTTTCATTCCACAGTCCCCACGCGTGCGTGTACTAGGCGGCGCCAGGTGCTATCTCGGCGTCCTACTCAATCTGCGAGGAATATACACCCAATTCGGGTGGCACATGGATGGGGCAAGAACATATGACCTTGCGTGACATTTGTAGACATTTCCGCCAAAATCCGCCACTTCTCCGTCGACGACCAACGGGTCAGATTCTGGTCGAAACTACCCGCGTTGGCGCAGATTGACCACGGCCACCGCTAGAGCGGTGAGAGTGCTGGCGACGGCCGCTGCCGCGTGGCCGATGGGCCAGCGAACCGGCTGCTCCAGCACGGCTGTTGTGCCGTCTCCAAGCATCACGAGCGACGACCAATAAAAGGGATGCGAATACTCGGGGTGCGTCACATAAGCAAGTTTGGTGTTCCGTAGCGCTTCTTCAGCCGACCGCCCCTGACTCAATTCCCGATAGAAACGCTCGACGAACTCAGCAGCAAACCGAGGGTCGAGATTCCATAACGGGGCGACGACGGAACGAGCCCCGGCGTAGAAGAAGGCGCGGGAGAGGCCGATCATCCGTTCGCCCGTCATCTCGCGTCCGGGAGCGGTCTGGCGCGCAGAGATCACGACCAGGTTCGCGTTCAACTCAAGGCTGTAGATCTCTGCCATCTGCAGCAGGCCGTCTTCACCCTTTCCAGGCGCGAGTAACAGGCCCGATCGCCTGGACTGCGCGTCGCTCACCAGCCCATGCGTTGCGAAGTGCAGCACCGTATACTGCGCCATTCCCGTCTCACGCAGGGCGGACTCGCGGGCGCCGGTGCCGCTCATGATGAGCGTGCGATCGGGAAAAGCGCGGCCGATCGCATGCAGTTCCTGTTCAGCGAACGGCAGCGGCGCGAGGAGCGAGAGGTTTTCAAGGTCGCGTTCCGCCGTGCCGCGTTGGTCCGCGGCGCCACGTCGTGCGTCAACTTTGGGATTCCCCACAGCCAGCACGCGGAAGGATGCCCCGTTCGATGGCCGCTGTCGGAGTTGCACCAGCGCGTTCAACGACGGCGCATA
>DASVFC010000065.1:0-2825 GCA_036380235.1 Vicinamibacterales bacterium | reverse complement strand
TCGGCCAACTTCGACAACCGGTCGTTCGAGTTGAACGACGAGCTGACCCTGGCGGTGCAGGACGCCGGCCTGGCTGCCGCGTTGACGCGCGATTTCGAAGCCGACGTTCGGCGGTCGACAAAGCTTGACGCTGCCACGTGGCCGAATCGCGGACTGTGGCAGAAGACGCGCGAGCAGTTCTGGGCGATGTTCGGCGAAGTGTTCTAGGGCCGGCTCACTTCGTTCGCGCGGAGCGGCGAGCTCACTTCGTTTGCCCGGAAGGCCGAATCGCTGCGGTCTTTCGGGAATGGACGGCTTCGCCGGGAAGAATCTCGCGATCACAACATCGCAACGAGCCGAAGTGAGTTGGCCATTCACGGCGGAGCCGGCCCTCCCGCGGCAGCGAAGTGAGCGCGGCCTTCCGCCGCAAAGCGCGCCTCAGTTCCGCTCGGCGCCGACCCACGTCCACCCGGCGGCAGCGCGGCGGAAGTAGAACACCGAGGGTTTGGCCCAGGCCTTTTGCGCCGGGTGCGTCGCTGAGATCTCGACGCCGATATATTCGCCGCGTCCCTCGAGCAGCGTGGCGGGCGCTTTGGCGCTCGGCGCCGACACTGTCACCGGACTCGCAACGTTGGTCCGCGTGTCGGTGGCGTTGTCGAACTGGAACCACTGCAGCGTGTAACCGGTCGGCGCGTCGGCCACCCGCGCCGCCACTGCGGCGTTGGCAAAGGTCAGCTCACCCGCGCCGGACAACGCGAGATCAACCACCGGATTGACACCATTCAACCACGTGCGCAGCACCTTGTCGCGCCGCTTCAGCAATGTGGTGGTCATGTAGTCGGCCGCTTGCGGATCGGAGTAATGCGCCTTGTCGACGATGGCGCGCACTGCCGCGTCGCTGAAGCGCGCGACGATACGTGCGGCCCAGAACGCATCGTCGGGGCGCATGTTGTCGAATGCCGGGTTGGGATATTCCGGCTTCCACGACGCAGGATCGAAGCCGTCCGCTTCCAATCGACCGATCGCCGGCGGCGCGTCAGGGTAGTCGATCAGCATCCATGGCCGCACGTAGAACCCGAGCGTCGCGAGCGTGCGCCACCCCGGCGCGTGCTCGAAGATGTATTCGTGCCCGGCGCGTTGCCGCTGCGCGAACACCGTGCCGCTGCCGAGCGTCGAGCCGAAGTCGAACATGTAGTGCTTGACCCAGCCGCGGCCATCGCGCGTCTCGAGCATGTCCAGGCTGTTGACGCCGCGCGAGTCATCGTGATTGAGCCACGCGCCAAACACACGCGCGCCACGCAGCTCGCGGCGATGCTCGTGCGGGACGATGTCGTTGGGGTCGTCGGGACGCGTGCCGTAGTAACGGAAGTTGCCAAGCGGCCTGCCGGACGCGAAGCGACTGACGAGAACCCGATATTTGCCGTTCGCAAGGCGGGCAGCCTGGCGGAACACGTCGTCGAGGTCGCGCTTGACCAGTGTTCGGCGCTTGCCGCTGAGCGGGTCGCGAATCGTCGCTTTGGGCGAGATCGTCAGGGCCGCCGCATCCACTTCAGACAGATAGACGTCGACGGCGTGATACCCGAAGGCGTAATAGAACGCCGTGCCGATGATTTCGGCGCCTGATGCCATCTCCGGATAATCCGGCGGATCGACTTCAATCTGATACAACTGGCCCGAAGGATCCGTCATGCGGAACCCGGGCTGAACACCGCTGCCTTTGCCGCCGGCGACGACCCAGCCGTCGAGGCTGATTTTCGTCGGGCCGCGATCAGGCCCCTGGACCAGTTCCGGAATGGGAATGTCGCGGCGTCCGATGCGATTGGTGAACCAGCTCGAGTCCGGCACTTCGTCCAGCGTGTTGACGTTCATCGCCCGCACGTCACGGCGATCGCCGGGCCTCAAAAACGTGTTGGTGACAAAATCGTAGCCGTTCGAGTCCTCCTGTTCGGCGACTTTCGACGCGTCGAACGCCGCGTCGTCATCGGTCGCAATCGGATCATCCGGAAAGAATCGCGGCGTCGCACCGTTGAGCATGGCGACGCACGCCGCCAACGCAATCGCGAGAAGCGCTCGCATTAAAACACCCCTCCGAAGACGATGTGGAGATGCTTGCCGTCGCGGCTACCGAAGGCCGCGTCGACGCGCATGATCACGCCATTAGCGGTGTTGAAACGAAAGCCGAAGCCGTAGTCATCTTCCAGCCGCTTGAAATTCAGGTCGGAGCGCTGCATCTCCACTTTCCCCGCGTCGTAGAACAACGCGGCATCGAGGCCGGACCAGAGCTCCCATCGGTACTCGGCCTGCAGCAGCATCGCATGCGGCCCGCGGAATCGATAATTACGGAAGCCGCGCAGCGTGTCGTTGCCGCCCAGCGTCGGCATCAGGTAAAACGGCACTCCGAGGCTGCCTTCCGACGCGTCGGACGATGACACGTATCCGCGAAGGGCGATGACGCGACGGTCGGCGAGGAAGCCAAAGTACTGGCGGAGATCGAGGTCGGTCCGCCGGAAGCTCCAGGTGCCGCCGGCGCGATCGCTGAACTGACTGACGTCAAGCCGATACCAGCCTCCACGACGCGCATTGAGCGGCTGACGGTAGTCGACTTCGACGAATCCGGACGAGCGAACGAAGTCGGTGGTGCCTTCGTTGGTGCGAGGCGACAGCACGCCAATGCCGCCGCCCGCGAGCACCGCCGGCAACACCCGGACGCCCGCCCGCCCCGCGACTTCTGGAGTGCGCAAGGCGAAACGCGTGAGATCCTCGCGTCGCGAGTCCGGGCCAAGGCCGAAGAACGACTCCTTCGGATACTCGCGCAGGCTCGCCACAGCCTCGGCCATCACGCGGCC
>DASVFC010000064.1:0-10150 GCA_036380235.1 Vicinamibacterales bacterium | reverse complement strand
TTGAGCGCGTTCTTCCTGGCCGAAGCCGCGCATGAGATCGGGTTGCCGGCGGGTGTTTTCAACGTGGTCTCCGGATCGGGACGCGTCGTCGGCGAGGCGATCGTCGCGCACCCCGATGTCGACATGGTGAGCTTCACCGGATCGCTCGCAGCCGGCCGGCGCATTGCATCGGTGGCCGGCGACGGCATCAAGAAGGTGTGTCTCGAGCTTGGCGGCAAGTCGGCATTCGTGGTCCTCGACGATGCGCCGTTCGAGAAGGCAATTCCGGCGGGCGTCAACAACTGCATGCAGAACTCGGGGCAGACGTGTTCGGCCTGGACGCGGATGCTGGTGCCGCGCGCGCGTCACGACGAAGCGGTGGAGATGGCCAAGGCGCAACTCGCCAAGCTGACGCTGGGCGATCCGTTCGACAAGAACACGCGGCTGGGTCCGCTCGCCTCCGCATCGCAGCGCGACAGCGTGCTCGAGTACATCGAAAAGGGCAAACAGGAAGGCGCGATGGTTGTTGCCGGCGGCGGCAAACCTGCTCATCTTCCGAAGGGCTATTACGTCGAGCCCACGATCTTTGCGAACGTCGACAACACGATGACGGTGGCGCAGGAAGAGATCTTCGGTCCGGTGTTGTCGATCATTCCGTACGATTCCGAGCAAGAGGCTATCGCCATTGCGAACGACTCGCCTTATGGTCTCGCGGGCGGCGTGTGGGCGGGTACACAGGAGCGGGCGCTCGAAGTGGCAAAGCAGATGCGGACCGGTCAGGTGGACGTCAACGGCGGGCGGTTCAACGCGCTGGCGCCTTTTGGCGGCTACAAGAAGTCCGGTATCGGCCGTGAGATTGGGCCACTGGCGATCGAAGAGTTCTTCCAACTGAAATCGATTCAGCGCTAAGGTTTATCCGCGACATGTTTGCCTTCTTCGCGGGTCTTGCAGCCGGCCTGCTTCACGTCTTTTCGGGGCCCGATCATCTGGCCGCGGTCGCGCCGCTGGCGGCCGACACCGGACGTGCGCATTGGCGTACCGGCTTGCAATGGGGAATCGGCCACACCATCGGCGTTCTCCTGATCGCGCTGCTGCTGTTGTTGATCCGCGAGCAGCTGCCGCTCGAGACTATTTCCGCACACAGCGAACGCCTCGTCGGAGTCGCCCTGATTGTTGTTGGCGCGTGGGGCGTGTGGAAGGCGTCCCGTGCAGGGTTCACACCTCACGGCCACTCGCATGTGGGCGCCTCGTTTGGCATGGGCGCCCTGCATGGCCTCGCCGGCAGCTCGCATCTGTTCGGCGTTCTGCCGGCGCTCGCATTTGGGACGCGCATCGAGGCCGTGCTCTATCTCGCCGGCTTCGGCGCCGGCGCTATTGTCGGAATGTCGGCCTTCTCCGCGGTGATGGGCGTGCTTTCGTCGCGACTCAGTCGTCGCCACTCGAGCGGCCTGTTGTACGCCTCTTCTGCCGCCGCCCTCGTGATCGGCGGTGTCTGGCTCGTCGGGCAATGACGGGAACCGGGAACCGGGAACCGGGAACCGGAACTACCGCAGCCCGATTCCCCGCTCCCGGCTCCCTGCTCCCGGGGGTGGCCGCTGCATTCATCGTGATGCTCGCGGGCTTCTGGCTGGCGGATGCGATCGGGCGGCAGATTCTGGCCGCGCAGGGATTGAGCGGCAACAGCCCCGTCTCCGGTGTGCCGGTTGCTATCGTCCTCGGACTGCTGCTTCGTAACACGCTGCCCCTGCAACCGTCGCTGGCGCCGGGCCTGAAGTTCGCCACCACGACGATCCTTCGTGCCGGCATCGTGCTGGTCGGCATTCGCTTGAGCCTGTTCGACGTCGTCAAGCTTGGCATCGCCGGCCTTCCGGTCGTTCTCGGCGCGATCGTCACCGGGCTCGTGTTCGTGACGTGGTTTAACCGCAAGCTTGGCCTGCCGCCCCGGCTGGGGACTTTGATTGCTGCGGGTACGAGCATCTGCGGCGTGACCGCCATCGTTTCAACGGCACCGGCGATCGACGCCGACGAACGCGAGGTCGCCTATGCGGTTGCGAACGTGGTCGCGTTCGGGCTGCTGGGTATGCTGCTGTATCCGTATCTCGCGCATTCGCTTTTGAATACGTCCGAGACCATCGGTCTTTTTCTCGGGACCGCAATCCACGACACTTCGCAAGTGGTTGGCTCGGCGCTGACCTACAAGCAGGTTTACGGAGACGACGTGGTCTTGCGCGTTGCCACCGTGACGAAGCTGACGCGGAACATTTTCCTGGCGGCCGTGATCCCGATCCTGACGTGGATGCATCTTCGGTCCCAGTCGGTGCGCGCGGGCGCCGGAGGGGTGGGCGTGGTGACCGCGTCGCTTGTGCCGGGGTTCGTGATCGGCTTTGTCCTGATGGCGCTGGTTCGCACGATCGGCGATGCGACCCTTGGATCGATGGGCGCGGCATTCGGCGTCTTCAGCGCGGATGCATGGTCGTCGATCACGAAGGAGCTTGGTGATTTCTGGGCGTCTCAGGTTTTGCTTGGCACCGCGATGGCGGCGGTCGGCTTGAACACGAATTTCGCGGTGTTCAAAGGCGTGGGGCTGAAACCTTTCGCCGTCGGCATGGCCGGTGCGCTAGTTGTCGGCGGTGTGGGAATGACGCTGGCGATCCTGCTGGGCCGCTTCGTCCATCTTGAATAGGACACGCAGCCGCACGAAGACACAGGCATCTTTCCAGATCGCCTTCGCGCCGCTGCTGTTCTACGGCGTGTGGCCGGCGTGTTTGAACTCGACAAGCCTCAGTAAGGCCCGGTCCATGGCGCTATCGATCTCGCGCGCCGGAACGCGGAAACCATTGACGATGAATGCGAACACGAGCGGTTCGCCTTCGGCAGTAGCGATGTAACCGCTAAGCGATCGGACTTGCGACATCGAGCCGGTCTTCGCCCACACTCGTCCACTCGCGGGTGTGTCTTTCAGCCGGTTGGCGACATTGCCGTTGACGCCAAACACCGGCAGCGTCGCGCGGAACGCGTCAGCGTGCCTTGGATCGCGCCACAGGTGCGTCAGCACCCAGGTCAACGCATCGGCCGACAGGTAGTCGTATCGCGACAGCCCCGACCCATCCCTTGCCAGGAAGTACTCGCGAAACACTCCCCAGTTGTTCATCGTTTCTTCCAAGGCAGCGAGGCCGCCCGCCGTCGACTTCTCCATCGGCTGCACCGCCATCGTCCGCAGCATCGTTTCTGCATAGATGTTGCGGCTCCACTTCAAGGTCACGTCGATGAGCTCGCTAAGCGGCGGTGACTGATCTTCGATCAGCATCGTGGCGTTGCTCATATCGGGCCGCATGCGTACGTCATCGATATCAAGAGGCGTGCGCTCGATGTTGACGCCTTGACGATGCAGCGCCGCCCGCAGCGCGTTGAGGTAGACCAGCGTCGGGTTGTCGACGGCGGCATGTTCGGTGAGCGGTGCGGCGCCGACGGCTACCTGTCCGGTTACCGTTAGCAACCCGGATCCAGGCGTGCGCTGCAGCGTGACGCGAGACGGCTGTCCCGCCGCGACGGTCGACACCTGGTGATTGATGGTCAGTCCGCTGCCTGATGGAGACACGCTGATGATGCCGCGGGCGGCGACGTCGAGCCCGGGGCCGATCAACAATTCGACCTGGTTCTCGTTGTATTGCAGCGCGCTGACCGCGGCGCCGTATCCGAGTGCGAGATCGTCCCAGGCCCAACCCGGCGCCCAGCCAGGCTCCTCAAACGCGTTGTCGTCGCCGATCAGGTAGCCATTCACCTGGCGAACACCTTTGGCAGCGAGCTGCCTGGCCCATTCGTCGAAGATTCCCCAGCGCTCCGGATGGCGCGGGTTGATCGTCGGATCACCATCCGAGACCACGATTAGGTCGCCATTCACCGCGCCGTTGGCGTCGATTGGCCCTGTGGCGTAAATGCGGGTGGTATAGCGATAATCCCAGCCAAGCCGCTCCGCCGCGGCGGCGGCGGTGAACACTTTCTGGTTGGATGCTGGCGTCTGCATCCGGAACGAATTCAAGCTGTAGAGTGTTTCACCCTGCTTCAGCGACTGCACGACGATGGACCACAGCCCATGGTCGACGGTGCGATCCGAAAAGATTTCACGCAGGTCGCGGCGAAGCTGTTCGTGCGGGGAGAGGTTGGCGGCGGCTTCGGCGAGTGTCGGCGGCTTCAGCGAACGTTGCGCGCAGCCGGCGACAATCAGCAACGCAACGACCCCTTGACTCAACTTCCGGCGCGCCAGGGCGCGCCAGAAGTTTTGCTCGGGGCGAGTCACCGTCATTTTTTCTCTTCCGGGTTCTTCTTGGTAGTGTCCGGCGGAATGACCACGGCGTCGAACGCCTGCATTGCCGCGCGCATCGACATCTCGTCGATCCTGGCGACGCCGGCCTCGCCGTCGCGCGCCGCATACGCGTTGTTGTCCACGGCGCCGAAGCGGACGCGCTCGAACTTGCCCTCGTCATAGCTCGCGCTGACGACAAGCGCCGGCTTGTCCAAGCCGGTGCGCGTGTTGCCCGTCACGTACGATTCCGCCTTGATCGCCACGAGCTTGTTGAGGAGGTCGTCCATTGCCGCCGGGTCTGCTGTATGACTGGCTCCGCCGACACGTGTCACCTTCCAGCTTTCAGCCGTGCCTTCCTTCGCGGGCGGCACCTTTTCGAACTCGTAGGTCTTCGTTCCACCCGGACCATCGAGGACTGCGCGCAGCTTCGCGGTGTAAAACGGCCGCAGCTCGAACAAGTCTTTCTTGCGATAGTCGTCGAAGCTCTTGTTCAGGTCGCCTTGCAGCGTGGTGTCGACTGTGAATACCATTGGCCGCGACGCATCTTTCGCGTAGGTCTGATCGTTTTCGGTTTTGCCGACTTCGAGCACCGTCTTCGAGCTGCCGGCGCCAATTGTGACCGTCATCACCGGCTTGTCGAGCCCGTATTGCGCGAGGTCTTTTGGGTTCTCCTCGACGAGCCGCGACATGTTGGCGGAGCTGAGACGCGTCAGAAACCCTTCAATCGCGCTGTAGTCGCTGCGTGCTTCGACGGGCTTGACCACCTTCCATTCACTGCCCGTCCGCGCCAGCGTGATGCCGCTTTCGCCCTTCACCATCGCCAGGGAATCGGCTTGCTCGCGATCGAACTTCAGGATGCGCTTGTCGCGCAACGCGAATGGTTCCTTGTTAAAAGTCGATTCCTGGAACGACGACACCAGCACCACTTTGTTGTCGCCAGCTTTGAGGGCGTAAACCTCGCTTTGCTGCGGGTTCTTGTTGCCGAGCTTGAACGATCCGGCGGCGCCACCTTCCGCCTTGAACTCGACCTGGATCTGCGGCTCGGCAAGGCCGAACTGCGCAAGGTCCGTCGGGTTCTCGACGACCTGCCGCACGGATTCGATGCCGGAGATTGCCTGTGCCAGCCCGATGACTTCGGGCGGATCGGCGTCGACCGCGATTGGTTCCATCATCTTCCAGCCGCTGCCTTCCTTGCGCAGCAGCGTGGTCTGTCCCTTCACGGTCAGACGGATTTCGTTGATCTTGTCCGTTTCCACCGCGAAGAACTTCTCGCGGGCCGGCTCGCCCTCGACGGCGGTCGATGCCGGCCGCTGCGAATCCACGAAGTAGATATAAGCGCCGAGTCCGGCAAGGACGACGATCAGCGCCAGCGTTGACCACAGGCCGCGCATCTTATCTTCTCCGCCACCAGGTGTAGATGCCGGTCGCGAATACGAGACCGGGAATGATGAACAGGCTGAGCAGCATCATGCGGTTCATCTGGTCGGCGGTGAGCGCCAGTTGATGATCCTGCGGCAGCCGTGGCCGCACCGCGATCAGGTTTTCCTGCTGCGACAGCCAGTTCAACGTGTTGAGGAAGAAGTCGCGATTGCCGGGCACGCGCGCGGCAAAGTTCGACACGAAGTCGGAGTCGCCAACGGCGACAATGCGGGTTTCAGGCTTCGGCGCATCGGCGGGCGCGTCCGGTGAGGTGTTGCCGGACGGCGGCGTGACGGTGGCTGGTGCCGACACCGCGGCAGCCAGCGTGATCGGCCCCTGCTTGTCGCCCTTCTCCGCTTCGAAGGCGACCTGGCCGCTTTCCGAAGCGATCGATGCCAGGTCGGCCTCCGCCCAGCTTTGCGGCGTCGTCGACAGCAGCGGCTCGGCGGTGCGATTGTTGGCGCCGCCTTCCGTCGGCGTCATCGAGCGCGCCATCGGGTATGCGGTCAGCTCGCGCATGCCCTGCGTGATGGCGTGCGACGGATACTGCGCCACCACCGGCACCGAAGCATCGGTGCCCATGAACTGGCCGATGCCGCTGGCATCGAGCACGACGTCGTTGCCGGCGGTGATGCCCCAGTCGGCGAGGAACCTGGTGAGCAGTGGTTGGTCCGCTCCCGCTTTCGCCGGCGGATCGAGCATCACGAGGACCTTGCCGCCCTTGGCGACGTAGGCGTTCAACGCCTCGATCTCGGGCGGAAAAAAATCGCTGCTCGGCCCTGCGATCACCAGCACCGTCGCATCATCCGGAACGGTCTTCTGCGTGATCAGCACGAGGCTGTCGTAGGTGAAGTTGTCCTGCTTCAGCGCCTCGGTGAGGCCGCTGTAGCCGTTACGCTCGGACGAGTTCAGATCTCTTTCGCCGTGGCCCTGAGTGAAATAGACCTTGCGCTCGCGCCCGGTCACCGCCTTGATCAGCGCGTTCGTCAGATCCTGCTCGTTGGACGACTGGACCCGTTCAGTTCGCCCCTTGTGTTCGACGAGGATCGTCGGGACGGCCTCGATCTTTGCGTTGGTCGTCCGCGTTGGTTCGCGATCCGGGTCGACAAACTCGACCCGCAGCTGATTGCTGTGGTACTGGAACTCCTGCAGGCGATCGCGATGCAGGTCCTGGCGCGTCGTCAGATCGAACACTGTGATCGTGACGGGCTCCTTCAGCTCGCGCAGGATCTTCACGGTCTGGTCGGACAGGCTGAACACCTGGTTGGCGGTGAGGTCCCAGCGTTTGTTCTGGCGGGTGCCGAGATAGTTCACTGCCACGAGGATGCCGAGAAACACGATGATGCTGACGATCGACAGCGTGCCGTAGCGGGCACCGCGCCCCTTATAGAACTCCGCGACATCGCGCCACTGGCCGGCCATGTAGATCAGCACCGTGGCGAGGCCCGCCCACGCCATGTAGGTGGCGTATTGATTCCATTCCGGGTAGAACATCCGGATCGCGACCGCGCCAAACACGAGCGCGGTGCCGATCCAACCGATGATGCCGAATGCCTTCTGCATGATTTAGCCCCGCCACCTTTCGCTATCCACCGACTTGGCGGTGAGGAACAGGCCGAAAGCCATGAAGCTCAGGTAATAGATGATGTGCTTGGTGTCGATGACGCCCTTGGCGAAATCATCGAAGTGGTCGGTAAGCGAGAGGTAGGTGAGCACCGACTGGGCCGTCGGACCCATGAACGTGGCAATCCAGTTGATCACCCACAGCATCAGGAACACCGCGAACGTCGCCATCGCGGCGACGATCTGGTTCTTCGTCAGGCTCGAGATGAACAGGCCGAGCGAGAGGAAACAGCCACCCATCAGGATTAGACCGAGATATCCGGTCGCGATCGGCTTCCATTCCGGATTTCCGAATACAAACAGGAAGCCGACATGGATGACGGTCACCGCGAGCATCGCCAGGTACAGCAACATGGCGCCGGTGAACTTGCCGAGGATGATCTGCAGGTCGGTGATCGGCGAGGTGAGCAGCAGCTCGATGGTGCCGGAGCGCTTCTCCTCGGAGTAGGTGCGCATGGTGATCAGCGGGAAGAGGAACAGCATGATCACGGTGGTGTTCATCAGCGTCGGGCCGATCAACATCTGGTTGATGTTCATCGTCTGGTTGGGGTTCATGCCGGCCTGCATGTTCTGCCGATCGACGAACAGGAGTCCGGCGTAATAGAAGTAGCCGTAGATGAGCGAGAAGAAGCCGATCAACACATAGCCGATCGGGCTCGAGAAGTAGGCGTTGAGCTCGCGTTGCGCGATGGCGAGGATGTTACGCATCGGGGGCCTCCGCGGGTGCACCGGCTGCAACTGGTGCGTCGGGTGCATTGGGGTCGCGTTCTTCCGTCATCAACTTCAAGAACACATCCTCCAGGCTGACGCGCGATGGACGCAGCTCCAGGAGGCTCCAGCCGCCGCGCACGACCGCTGATGCCACGTCGGCGCGAATATCGCGGCCCTTGTCGCTATCCACCTCAAAGGTGGTTGCGGCATCGCGCGTTTCGGTGACCGCGACGCGCGTGACGCCGACGATCGACTGCAGTGAGCGCTGGATGTCGGCAGCGGGTCCCTCCGCTATGACGAACAGTGCCTGCCCGCCGCGCAGGCGTTCTGACAGCGCGTCGGGAGTGTCGACCGCCACCACCTTGCCCTTGTTGATGATCACGACCTTCTGGCAGGTCTGCGCCACCTCGGGCAGGATGTGGGTGCTCAACACGATGGTGTGGCCGCCGGCCAGCTCGCGGATCAGCTGTCGGGTTTCGATGATTTGCCGTGGGTCGAGACCCGCCGTGGGCTCATCCAGCACGAGTACCTCCGGGTTGTGAATGAGCGCCTGGGCGAGGCCAACCCGTTGCTTGTAGCCCTTCGACAGTTTGCTGCAGTGGCGACTGGCCATGTCGGCTACCCAGGTCTTCTTCATCACCTCGTCGACGCGCCCCCTGACGTCCTTGCGCACGCCTTTGATCTTGGCGACGAAGGTCAGGTATTCACGGACCGTCATGTCCGGGTAGAGCGGCGGCGTCTCGGGAAGATAACCGGTGCGTTTCTTCGCCTCGATCGGCCGATCGAAGACGTCGAATCCGGCGACGGTGGCCCTGCCTTCAGTGGCAGGCATGTAACCGGTGATGATGCGCATGGTCGTGGTTTTGCCGGCACCGTTGGGACCGAGGAAGCCGAGGATTTCTCCCGCTTCTGCACGAAAACTCACATCATCGACGGCCTTGAACGGACCGTAGTGTTTGGACAGATTCTGAACCTCAATCACGCGAGGTACTCCGATTCGAGACTATTCTTGGCGGCGATTCGAGCCGACATAACCGGTGAAGCTCTAGCAGGCGTAAGCCTAATGAATAGTTTGAATTAGGCCCGCCCAGCCCCCCATCCTAGTCGAAATGAAAAGACTACTCAAACGTCTGCTGGTTCTGACGATCATCCTGGTATTTCCGGCCGTAGCGGCGGGGGGATATTGGTGGGCTCGCGAGTCGCTGCCGCCGTTGGACGGCCAGATCGCCGGTCCCGGCCTTGGCGCGCCGGTTGAGGTGCTCGTCAACCAATATGGCGTGCCCTCTGTTTATGCGCGCGATGCCGAAGACGCCTTCTTCAGCGCCGGCGTTCTCCACGCCCGCGATCGATTGTGGCAGATGGAACTGTACCGCCGCGTCACGCTCGGCCGGTTGTCGGAAGTGCTCGGCGACGACACGATCGAAATCGACAAGCGCTTCCTGACGCTTGGCCTGCGCGATGCGGCTCGTGCCGAGTGGGAGCGAGCCACACCGCCGGTTCGCGCAGCTCTCGAGAAGTACGCCGCCGGCGTCAACACCTACATGGCGACGCTTAAAGACCGGCGGCAGCGGCCGCTCGAATTCCAGATCCTGGGATTCACGCCGGCACCGTGGGAGCCGCTCGATTCGCTCTCAATTGGCCGCCTGCTCGCGTGGCGACTTGCTGAAAATCATCACGCCGAGCTCGTGCGAGCGGCCTTGGCGAGAAAGTTCGGCGCCGAGTCCGCATTGCTCCTGACTGGGCGCTATCCTGCAAACGGTCCGGCAATCATCGACGCTGCACCGCGAGTGGCACCGGCCGCCACCACGACGACGTCAACAAGCGCGATGGCGTCGGTCGCGTTGACCGGGGCAGCGGCCGCCCAGCCTCGGGTTGAGTATCCCAAAGGACTGGAATGGTTGTCGCCGACCGCGCGGCGTGGCAACAGCAACAGCTGGGTGCTCGCGGCGCGCAAGACCCGCGGCGGCCGGCCGATGCTCGCCAACGATCCGCATCTGCAGATCGAGTTCCCGTCGGTCTGGTACGAGATGCACCTGGTCGCGGCGGATCTTGATGTGGTGGGCGTGACCATCCCTGGCGTGCCGGTGGTGGTGCTCGGTCATAACCAGCGCATCG
>DASVFC010000063.1:0-10302 GCA_036380235.1 Vicinamibacterales bacterium | reverse complement strand
CCGCTCCAGCAGGAGCCGACAAAAAAATCGAGCGGCGCAAGAGGCGAGGCCGGCACACCCTGCAACGACAGCGAGGCGAGAAGAAAAAGAAGATGCATGGCGACAGAGCTTAGTTGAACGGTCAATCAAATGTCAAAAGTCTCTACTCAAGCCCAGGTATCGCGGGCGAAACGAGGACGAAAGCTCGCCAATCCGCAGTCAAGGCGTAGAATGCGTGTCAGAGGTGCCAGATGTCGCGGAGAGGTATCCGTATCCTGCGCGGTGCGTTTCTCGTGCTCGTTGGTGCAATCCTGTTTTCGTCGCAGCCTGCGGCACAGCAACCCGCCCCGGCCACGGTGACGTTTACCAAGGACATTGCCCCGATCTTCCAGCGTAGCTGTCAGCAGTGCCATCAGCCCAATTCGATCGGGCCAATGTCGCTCGTCACTTATGCCGAAACCCGGCCGTGGGCAAGGTCGATCCGCAACAAGGTTGTGGCCGGTGAGATGCCCCCATACCGCTACGACCGCAACGTCGGTATCCAGCATCTGAAGGACGACCTGCGGCTGAGCGAGAAAGAAATCGAGACGATCGCCAAGTGGGTCGACAGCGGCGCGCCGCAGGGGAATCCGGCCGACATGCCGCCGCCGCCGACTTTCGACGATCCCAATGTGTGGGCGTTCGAAAAGCAGTTCGGCCCGCCGGACATCATCGTCAAGACCAAGCCGTTCACCTTGCCCGCGCGAGGCCAGGACGTGTGGTGGCGGCCGATCGTCCCGACCGGCCTCGATAAGAACCGCTGCATCAAGGCCGTTTCGGTCAAGCCGACGGTGAAAGGCCGCGCCGCGGCGCATCACGCGAACACGGAGTTCGTACAGTTCGACGAGAAGACCGGCAACTATGTCGAGACCGAGCGCGTGTCGGAGTACGCGCTGGGCAAAACGGGCGAGATCGTGCCGCCGGATGGCTGCCGCACCATGCCGGCCAACGCGCTCGTGCGCTGGGACGTGCATTACTACCCGACGGGTGAAGAGCTGAAGAATGACGTCATCGAAATGGGTATCTGGCTCTATCCCGAAGATCACGAGGCCAAGTACAAGCAGGACCTGAAGCTCTATCTGATGACGATGAAGGGCGGCGACCTCGAGATTCCGCCGCACGGCACCGCGATGACGCAGGGCTTCCACACCTTCAAGACGCCGGTGCGCATTGACAGCTTCCAGCCGCATGGTCACTTCCGGCTGGTGGGCAAGACGCTCGAGATCTTCTACCCGGAGACCGGCAAGCTGGAAATGATCAGCTCCGTATCCAACTGGACGAACAACTGGCACACCAGCCACATCTACGCAGACGACCACGCGCCGCTGGTGCCGAAGGGCGCCGTGCTGGTCTTGACCGGGTACTACGACAATACCGCCAACAACAAAGGCAACCCGGATCCGGATCAGTGGGTCGGGCCCGGCAGCCGCACGGCCGACGAGATGTCGCACGCGTGGATCGCCGTGACGCACCTGGATGACGCCGGCTACGAGCGCATGAAGGCCGAGCGCGAGGCGAAGCAGAAGGCAACCACCACCGTCGCCGCTCCCCGCGAGCGGCAATAATCGGCGTGCGCGGACGTTCGTTTCTTCTGGGCATCACCCTGGTCACGGCGGCGATCAATCTCGCCGCCGATCAGACCAGGCCCCTTGCGCCGACGCCACCGGTAGGTCAGCGCGTAGCGCCGTTCTTCGACGGCTTTTATGAGAATGGTGACGGCACCGTCACGCTGTCGTTCGGCTATTCCAATCTCAATGCCACCGACGTCGTCGAGATTCCTCTTGGTCCGAACAACTTCATCGAGCCGAAGCAGTTCGATGGACGGCAGCCAACATCGTTCCCACCGACCCAGGGCCCGGGACCCACGGGCGCGCGGCGCGATCGCGAGCGCGGCGTGTTCACGGTGACGGTGCCATCGACATTCACAGGCGATGTGGTCTGGACGCTGCGCCACGCCGGGCAAACCCACAAGGTGCCCGGTCGCACCAAGACCGGGGCCTACGGCCTGCGCTGGCCGATGGCGATGGGATCGATTCCGCCGCTGGTGGGTTTCACGGCGTCGACGATGACCGGTCGTGGACCAGCTGGCATCGAAAGCGCGCCGATGCAGGCGACGGTCGGCGTGCCGCTGACGCTGACGATTTGGACCAAGGATGACAGCCAGCGGGACACGGACGCCGAAGGCGGCGTGCAGTTCAAGGCTCGCGGTCCGGCCCGGCCGGCGATCAACATCAAGTGGTACAAGCACTCTGGGCCCGGGCCCGTGACGTTCGACCCGGTCACGTCCGGCTTGAAGGAGCTCGAAGGCTCTTCATCGTCGCACGCCACCTTCACGCAGCCGGGCACCTACATGCTGCGCGTGCGCGTCGATAATTTCGGACGCCCAGACACATCAGCAGGCAATCAGTGCTGCTGGACCAACGGCTACGTCAAGGTCGTCGTCAAGTAGCGCGCGCCACCCGCCACACCCTCGGATCTCGTGTCCGAGGGTACAATCGTGAGTTATGCAAGTCGCCAAGCCCGCCGTCCTGAAGCCGGGCATCACCATTGAAGCGCTACCGGAACCGCGTCCCTCAGATCTCGCGGCCTCAGCTACTTCATCGCATCTGATTCGCGGCCGCGCGTTGATCTTCTGGGATCCGAAGAACCCGGCGAAGAAGCTCGATGCGATCGATACCGATCAGATCACTCCAGCGGCCGATTGCGTGTCGGAAAGCCTCGACACGCTCGATGAACGGTGGAAGGCAGGCTCATTCCGCTACCTGATGCCGGGTTTCCGCGCCCGCGTGCACGGTGGCGACACGTTCGTGATCGCCGGCGATCGCTTCGCGATCGGCAGCTCGCGCGAGATGTCGCCTGCCGGCCTCAAGGCCATCGCCGAAGAGGTTGGCCTCGAGATGGTGATCATCTGCGGCCACAACATGGGCGACATCTTTCGCAGGAACGCCTTCAACCTCGGCTTGCACGTGGTGCAGAGCCAGGAAGCCGTGGCCGACGCGACAGACGGGGACGAGTTCACGTTCGAACCGGTGTCTCGGCAGATCGTCAACGTCACGCAAGGCAAGACCTACACGCCGGTGCCGCTCAGCCCGAAGGAAGACGAGATCCGCCAGAGCGGCGGCATCTTTGCCGTCGGCAGGCGCGAGTTCGTCAGTTCGGTGTTGCGCAAACCGGAAGTGATCTTCCCGGATGAAAAGCTGGCGCGGACGATGTCGTCGACCGCGCAAATCGTGTGGGCGCACCGCGTCGATAAGGACGCCGAGGTCGTGCCTGGTGGCACGCTGCGCGTCTACGCCGATCTGCTTCCCGCGTCAGATGGCACGGCGCCATTTGCGATTCACACGTTCAATCAAATCACTGGCGGCAATTCGATCCAGCCGCGGCAAGCCGCGGTGGCCAACGATCACTTCGTCTTCACCGGCAAGGAAGACGATGACAAGCAGACGGCGATCGGGCGGCAGTTCGCGGAGTTTCACGGCATTGGAAAGCCGTATTACGCGACCCCCGGCGACGGCATCTTCCACTTCTATTTCCCGGAACAGGGACTCGTGTTACCCGGGCAGTTCATTCCGGGCGCCGACTCGCATAGCCGCGCCTACGGCGCCTATGGTGCGGTGGGCATGGGCGTTGGCTCGACTACGCTCGGCTTCGGCTGGTCGACCGGCTACATCTACTTCACGATGGCGAGGGAGCGCCGCGTCACGTTCCGCGGCAGGCTGAGCCCGTGGGTCACCGGCAAGGACATCGTGCTCGAGTTGCTGCGGCGTTGGGGCGCGAAGCAGTCGCAAGGCATGTCAGTGGAGCTCGTCGACGCCGACAAGCAACTGCCGATCGCGTTTCGCAACACCATCGCCAACATGATGGCGGAAGCCGAGGCCCTCAACGGCATCTTCGCGCCTGATGAGATCACCTCTGCGTGGTACCGCGCGAAAGGGATGACGCAGCTGCCATACCCGGCGTTCACTTGCGGCCCCGAGGCGCGATTCGAGATCGACGAGGAGTTCGTGCTGAACGACATTGCGCCGATGATCGCCAAGCCGTTCAGCCCCGGCAACGCATTCCCCGCGGAAGACGTGGCGCGCGAGCGGATCACGTTCGACAAGGCGATGATCGGTTCCTGCACCAACGGCAGCTACGACGATCTGTTGTCGGCGGCGCTGGTCTTGATTGCGGCTCGGCAGCGCGGCATCAGCAAGGTGCAGAAAGAGTTTGTCGTCTTCCCGGGTTCCGGCGGCGTCAAGGTGTCGATCGAACGCCCCGATCCGCGCCTCAATGGCGAATCCATCGCCGACGTGTTCCGCGCCGCGGGCGGGGAGATCCGCGCCTCGTGGTGCGGCCCGTGTTTCGGGCAGGGCAGCGATGCGTTGAAGAAAGGTGAGCGCGCGATCACCTCGTTCAATCGCAACTGGCAGAACCGCATGGGCCTCGGCGGCGAAGGCTACCTCGCCTCACCGTCGGTCGTGGCGGCATCAGCGCTCGCCGGCTACATGGCGCCGCCGACCGAGCTCGGCCTGACGTGGGATCCGGACAAGTACGGCGTTTAGGGTGAGACTTTGGCGAACACGTCCTTCGCTGACGCGTAGTTCTTCGCGCCTTTCAGCGTGTAGCCGTGTTGGACGATCACCAGCCGCTCGACGGTCATTTCAGACCCATCAGCGTTGAGCGATAGCGCCTGGCGCGCCGACACGGTTTGGCCGCTGATCGTTCCGCCCCGTTCTACCACCAGCCGGCCCGCGCCATCCCAGTAGGCACGCCGTTCGTCACCGGCAACCGGGTCGGGCGGCAGCTTTGGCGTCGGCACGATCGGGTACGACACCGACATTGGTTTCGCGTCGGCGCTGGTGATGTCGAGACGAATATGCGTCGCGCCGTGCTCGATCACGAACATCATCTCCGTGACTGGCGGCGTTTGCGCAGGTGAGTCGCTGCGCGCGGCGATCATCTTCCACGAGCCGGTGAAATTGGCGCGATCGACCGGCGACTGCGAGGCGAGGGCGGCGGCGATGAGAACCAGCAGCAACGGCATAGAGCCTCCAGTGCCGCGAAGAATATGCGTCGCCATACGCATTTGCAATCTGAGCCATGACACCTCGTCGCGCGCGCGGCAAATACCCCGATATGCCGCAACTGATTTTCGTGCTCCTCGCCCTGCTCAGCATTTCGTCACGCGAATTGCTGGCCTCGCCACGCTCCGCAGCGGACGAGCTGGTCGCCGCCGATCGCGCCTTCGCCGCCGCCAGCGCCAGGACCGACGTTGTCACTGGCCTGAGCGCGATGTTCGCCAACGATGTGGTGCTCACGCACGCCGGTGGCATTGCCTACGGCAAAGACAAGGCGATCGAGGCGTTAAAGGCGAGCCCGATCAACGCCGGCCGCATCGAGTGGGTGCCGGCGCGCGTCAGCATCTCCGGCGATGGCAATCATGGTTTCACCGCCGGCTTCATGACGCTGCACCGCAGCGACAACACCACCACGCCGATGAAATACCTGGCGTATTGGGAGAAGCAGAAAGAAGGGTGGCGCGTGCTGGCATACAAGCGAGGCGTGGCAAAGCTGCCGGCACCGGCGACTCCGCTCACTTACGTATTGCCGAAACAGATCGTCAGCGGAGCGAACGATGTGGCAACCATCGACAAATACCGCGCGTCGCTGGCCGACGCGGAAACGTCGTTCTCGAATGAAGCTCAGAAGATCGGCATCGGCGCCGCATTCCAGAAATACGGCGATCCCGAAGCGATCAACCTCGGCGGACCGGACGTTCCGACCTGGCTGATCGGAAACGTCGCGGTTGGCAACGGCGTTGGTGCCGGCGCACCGGCCGACAGCAGTCCCGTCAGCTGGGGGCCCGAGCGGACCATCATTGCGGCAAGCGGAGACTTCGGCGTCACGATCGGCTACATCGTGCAGAACAAGCCAGGGCCGGACGGCAAGTCACGGCCGCCGCAACCGTTCTTCACAATCTGGAAGCGCGACTCTCCGAGCGGAAAATGGCTCTACATCGCCGAGTGATCAGTGGATGTGAACCGCACCGGCGCGGCCGCGATAACGGACGAAGAAATGAAACGACGCCGGTGACCCGTACGATTCTTTGAGGTTGTCGGGAACGATGTAGCCGGTGACGTCGGCGCCGAGCCCGAAGGTGCCCCACGCCTTCGAGATCACGTCGCGCACGTAACCGACCGTCAGCGCGCTGACCAGCGAGGGGCGATGCGCGTGGTTGATGCCGATTGGGTGAAAGCCGGCGTCGAGGATGTCTTTCTCAACACTCTCGGCCCGCAGATACAACGCGTTCTTTGAGAACCGCAGTGTGCCTTCGACCAGGTACGCTTCGAGGTTGCCGAAGACCTCGCGGTTCTGCCCGAAGGCCGCCATCCACGCAATCGATCGGTTGCTGTCGCCCTTGAAATACGACACCGATGCGGTGATGCGTGACGCGTCGTACGGGGAATTCGTTTCCGGCGTCTCGAGATCCGCAGCGGAGATCTGCAGATACCAGGCGCCGTCGGCCCAGGACAGGCGCGCGCCGTAGGAATCAAGCGCCGCCGTGTCGAGATCAAGACGATCTTCATCCGGCTCGCGGCCGTGGAAGGCGCCGGCTTCGAACGTGAATCCGGCGCGCTCGACACCGACGGTAATGACGCCCGGTGTGATGTGGGTCGCGTCGAGGTTGTGATGCGAGAGGGGTGCCTGCGGGTTTTCTGCTGCGGAGGGCCGGTGCATGAACACCGGCGGACCAATCGGCGCCGGGCCGACCAGGTAGCCTTCCACCACGATTGTCGCGGCGCCAAGCGAGCGCGAATATTCGGCGCCCAGGTTCATGATCAGGTCGTGCGGGTGCTGGTAATCGATCAGCGGCGCACCCTGGTAGGTCTCGCCGGTTTGGAACACTTGCGGAGAGCCGATGTCGCGCAGCGTGAACGGCTCGAACGAGAACATTGCGTCGATGCGCAGTTGTGACGCGCTCCCAAACGATCGCGACAGAGTGGTCATCAGCCAGTTCTGCGATTCCCACTCGTCGAAGTCGGTGAACTTCCGGTACTGGTAGTTGTAGCCGAAGAACGCGTTGCCTTCGAGGCTCCACTGCCACGCCGATGACGCCGTGTCGTGCTGGTGTGCGGCGTCTTGCGCCACCGCAGCCGGCGCCAGCACCACTTGCAGCAACAGGACGAGGCCGGCAACACGACGCATCAGCGAATGATAATGCGCCCTTGAAATGCGGGCACGCTGAGCATGGTGTGATCGTGATACTCGCAGCGGCGCGGGGTAATGAACACACCGGTGTCGCGGCTCTGGCCAGGCGTCAGAAAACCAGCTTGCGTGATCTCAGGGCAGTCGGGGTTGTTCGGATCGACGCCGCCGACGAGATCGTGCGCGCGCGTGTCGTTGTTGACGAACGTGACCCGCTGGCCGATGCTGATCGTGATCTCGAGCGGCGTCATGCCTGCCCCGGTGATCGTCACCGTCGGCGTGGTGGATACCGCCGTGGGTGGCGGCGCAGGCGCAGCGGCTGGCGGCGGTGATGGTGTAGGCGAGGCCGGTGATGATCCGCCGCCACATCCGGCGATCATCGTCAGGCTCACCACGAAAACAAAAAGGCGCGACACGGGCATAATTAAAATGCCCGGCGGCGCCTCCGGGACGAGTGAGTCTACCGTATCACGACTGCCGCAACGTGGTGATCGGATCGACCGCAGCCGCCCTGCGGGCCGGAAAGAAGCAGGCCAGCAACGCGATCGTACACAACACCGCCGGGACGGCCACGAACGTGAGCGGATCGAGAACGCCGACGCCGTAGACCAGCCCTGACAGTGCGCGTGTCAGCATCATCGCGCCGCCGACGCCGGCGGCGAGCCCGATCGTCGTCAACATCAGCCCCTGCCCGAGGATCAGTTTGAGGATCGTTGTGCGGTCGGCACCAAGCGCGAGACGAATGCCCATCTCCTGAGTGCGCTCGGATACCAGCAGCGAGATGGTGCCGTAAATGCCGATGGACGCAAGCGCCAGCGCGGTGGCGGCAAACACCGCAAGCAGGAAGGTCACGAAGCGCGGTTGCGCCAACGCCGTCGCCGTCACGCTCTCCATCGTCCGAATGTCGGAGATCGGCAGGTTGCGATCGATGGCGCGCACCGCGTCGCGGACGGCGCCGCTAATCGCGAGCGGATTGCCATCCGTCTTGATCACGAGCGTCATGCCTCTCGGCGCGGAGCGAATGTGCCCCGGCAGCTGCGCATGTGCGATGTACATCTCGTTGCGCGGTTCCTCGACGACGGCGTTGTGACGCACGGTTCCCACGATGCCGACGATGGTGAGCCACGGTTTGTCGTCGGTGCCCATCATGAACTGGCGGCCAAGTGGGTCTTCTCCAGGCCAGTAACGTGCCGCCATCGTGTCGTTGATCACGACCACCGGCATGGCGTCTTCGCGATCGGCGGCCGTGAGAAAGCGGCCGCGTATGAGCTTCAACCCCATCGCCTCGAAGTAACCCGGCGTCACCGCCTGGTAATCTGCGTTCGGATTGTCTTCAGGCACATAGGGCCGGCCTTCGATCTTGATCGACCAGTCGCCGATGGTTCTGGCCAGCGGCAGCACGCGAACCGAACCTGCCGCTCGCACGCCGGGAATCTGCGACACCTGCTCGTTAACCTGGCGATGAAAGCGGACCACGTCGGCTGGCTGAGGATAGTCGGTTGCCGGCACTTGCACCTGTGCCGTCAGCACGTCGGCGGGATTGAATCCGAGATCGATGCGATTCAGTTCGACCAGGCTGCGGATCAGGAGCCCCGCCGCCAGTGCGAGCACCACGGACGAGGCGAGCTGCAAGACCACCAGCGCATGACGCGCGAGTTGCCGCGATCGCCCGGCGGTGCCGCTGCGTCCTCCGTCTTTCAGGATGGCGGTGACATCGGGTCGGGACAGTTGCAGCGCCGGCAGCAGGCCGAAGAGGACGCCGGTGACAATCGCGAGAAGCGCGGTGAACCCCAGCACCGTGAAGTCGAGAGAGGTCTCGTCGATGCGCGGCAGGTTAGCCGGCCGCAGTGTGATCACGATCTGCAGGCCCGCCCACGCCACCGCTAATCCGGCAGCCGCACCCGCAATGGCGAGCATCACGCTCTCGGTCAGCAGTTGCCTGATTATGTGACCGCGATCGGCGCCAAGCGCAGCGCGCACCGCCACTTCGCGGCGGCGAACGTCGGCTCGCGCCAGCTGCAGGTTGGCGACGTTGGCGCAGGCGATCAGCAGCACGAAGCCGACAGATCCAAACAGGATCAACAACGTCGTCCGCATCCCGCCGCTGACGAATTCCTGTGCGGGTATGACGCGTCGGGCGAGCCCGCCAAGCGTACCGTCGGCAGCGCGGCGAACATAGCCGGCGGCCACCCATCGTTCGGCGATCACGGGAAGCTCGCTCGACGCGATCCGCTCGATCACACCGTCTTTGAGGCGAGCCAGGCCCGAATACGAGCGGTTGCCCCATGCGCCGAGATTCGTGAGGTTGACGACCTCCGGTACCCACGCTTCGGTGGGACGCAGGGACGAAAAATCATTCGGCAGCTTGAATGATGGCGGCATCACGCCGATCACCGTACGAGCGCGGCCGTTGACGTAAACCTGCTGGCCAACGATGTTGAGGTCGCTGCCGAAGCGTCGTTGCCAGAGGCCGTGACTGATCACGATTACGTCACTCGTTCCCGCCGATGTATCCGAGGCGTTGAAGGCTCGGCCGAGCATCGCCGGCGTGCGCGTGACGTCGAACAGGTTCGGTGTGGCAGACCCTGCTCGCACAAGCTCCGGCTCCTGCCCTCCGGTAAAACTGGCGTCGTACTCCTGGTACCCAGCGACGTCGGCAAAACTCTGAGCCTCGCGCCCGTAGCCGACGACCTCCTGCAGCGACAGGTGCGTGGCCTCACCGCGATCGGGACCCCAAATCACCGCGAGACGCTCGCCGTCGCCGTACGGCAAGGGCGTCAGTAGCGTTGCTTTGACCAGGCTGAAGACCGCCGTGTTGGCGCCGATGCCGAGTGCCAGCGTGACGATGGTGACGGCGGCGAACCCGCGATCGCGGACGAGGCGGGCAAAGGCATGGCGAAGATCACGGGAAAGGCGGTCCATGTCCGCCTTTGATGGCGAAACGCGCCGAAAGGTTGGACTTACGCGCTTCGTAAAAGGGAAGCAGGTTCCCTTTTGACGGGTGACAGGTGTCATGGCCGGCGGTTGACGGCCGGCACTAACAAGTCGTTCGGCGCCCTAAGACAATCGCGTCATGCCGGCGATTGAAGTCAGTGC
>DASVFC010000062.1:0-2671 GCA_036380235.1 Vicinamibacterales bacterium | reverse complement strand
ATCTCTGATCACCGACCGTGCGTCCTGGTGTTTAATCTGTGGCCTGGGAGGTGGTTATGCGGCGTCTTCGTCTCGCGTCGGCTGCCGTTTTCGCTCTCGTGTCGTTGGCCGCGTCGGCGGCCGGGCAAGGTGTGCCGCGGCTCGACTCCTACAAGGGCGTTGCCGTTCGCATTCTCCAAAGCAACAACGCCGGCAACATTCACCACATCATCGACCCGGCTGTGAATCGCGTCGTCGGCGTGATCCATGGTTGCCCGCACGCGCACAACCTGACCACGCATCCTGACGGTCTCTACTATTACTGCGCTAATGAACAGGACAAGACCGTCGACGTGTTCGACACCAAAACGCTGAAGCTCGTCCAGCAGATTAAGTTATCGGAGCGGCCCAACAAGATCGCGGTGAACAAGAAGCACCGCAAGATCTATGCGGGCATCGTGTCGCGGCCGCTGGTCGATGTCATCGACATTTCCACCCACCGCATCATCAAGAGCATTCCGGTGCATCACACGGTGCACAACGTGTTCGTGACGCCAGATGAAAGCGAGGTGGTGGCCGGCCTTCGCGGCGAGGTCCAGCCCGGCGAGCCGACAATCCAGGTCATCGATCCGAAGACCGACACCGTCGCCTGGGGCATGGAGCTGACCGGCCACAAGCAATATGGCAGGACCACGCACGAAGTGCGGCCGATGGCGTTCGAGGCCGGCAGCGACGGAATCACGAAGCGTGCGTTCGCGCAAGCCACGGGCGTCAACGCGGTATGGGTGATCGACTGGTCGGCGCGTAAGGTCATCGACCTGCTCTGGCCGCCGAAGCTGCCGCTCTGGAAGCAAAACGCCGACGGCATCCAAACCGGCGACATGCATGGCCTCGAAGTGCTGCCGGATCGATCGGCGGTGTGGGCTTCGAGCCGCCTCGATAGCCGCATCTACGGCTGGACGCTGCCTGACCTGAAGTACATCGGCGCGGTCGAAGTCGGCCCGAGCGCGAACTGGATGACTCCGACACCCGACAGCAAGTACATGTATGTCGCGATTTCGGGTGCCGACCATACCATCGCAGTCGAGCTGAAAACGCTCTCGATCGTCGCCAAGATTAAGACCGGCGCGCGACCGGCCCGGATCAGCACGGCGATTCTGCCGCCCGATCGCGTCAACCCGCCGGCAGCCACCTTCCAGCGTTAGGAGGCGGTCATGGCCACCCGACTGTCACTTACTGGCTTTGTGTTATTGACCTGTGCGAGCTTCGCCACGCCGCCGGCGTCGGCACGCGAGCAACAGCCTTCGGCGGCCGACATCGACCGCTATCGCAACACCGTCGAGCGCGTGTTCATGACCGACCGCGGCGGCACCATTCCTGGCGTCGCGGCCTGCGTCATGTGCCACACCTGGCAGACCAGTGTTCGCTTCACGCTCGAAACACCAGAGACCGACGCCGGATGGACTGTCGAACAGTCGCGACGAAACTTCGACGTGGTGACGAGGCTGATCAACACCGCGGCGCCGGCCACGAGCCGGCTGCTGTTGAAGCCGCTCGATCCCGCAGCGGGCGGCATGGGACACACCGGCGGTTCGTTCTGGAAGTCCCGAAATGATCCGGAGTACCTGGCACTTCTCAACTGGATCTCGAGCCTGCCGGCCGATCGGTACGCCGCGGCGCCGGATCCACCCCTCGATTTCGACTTCTTTCGCGCCTGCGTTCAGCCGGTGTTTGCCACCCCGCGCGAAGGCCATATCAAGTGCAGCAACTGCCACGCTGCGGGGTTGATCGGATTCGCGCCGGTACCGGGCGACGGCACCGCATGGAACGACCAAGAGGCGCGTCGCGCGTTCTCGACCATTTCCCGCCTGGTGGTACCGGGAAACCCTGAGCAGAGCCGGTTTCTGCTCAAGCCGCTGCACCCCGACGGCGGCGGGTCATACACACACAACGGCCCGCGCCGATGGCAGTCGCGCACCGATCCGGAGTGGCAGATGCTGGCGCAGTGGGTGCGCGGCGAGCGAAAGGGCAATAATTGCTCCTGACGTGTCGTCTCGCCGGATCATCGACGCTCCATCTGCCGCTACCTGGCCGTTCCGCTATCCGCTGTGTCCGGAGTTGCCGCCGGGGCCGGTGACCATCCGCGCGTGTGACGTGGACGAGGCGTACGTCAACGCGCAGACCGGCGGCACCCAGCTGGTCACGACACAGAAAAAATATCTCGACGCCGAATGGAACGCCGCCCTCGAGGAGCACGGCGACGCCACGTTGTCCATTGCCACCGAACGATCCGCCGAAGCCGTGAGCGACAACGGACTTCTGCCACGCGCATTCAGAGCCGCCGATCCCGCTGAACGCCTCGCCTTATGCGTCGAAGCCTTGGCCAGTGGCCGCACGCCGCCTGCGCTTGTCGCCACCGCCAGTGCCTGCATGGAAGTGAACGATCTCGACGCCGCAGGCCGCGATCTCGATGAAGCGATGGCGAAGGCTCCGCGCTGGGCCGCGGCACATTACGAGCGCGGCAAGCTGTGGCTGCGCCAGGACGACATGGTGAAGGCGAGTGAGTGCTTCAGCCGCGTCACCGAGCTGTTGCCGGCGTTCGCGCCGGCCTGGGGCAATCTCGGCGGGACGCTCGGCGAGCTGGACCGGCCCTTGGACGCACTAGCCGCCTTCGAGCGGGCGCTGACGCTGG
>DASVFC010000061.1:0-6441 GCA_036380235.1 Vicinamibacterales bacterium | reverse complement strand
CGTTCAATCCCGCAATAAATCTGCAATCTCAAATCTGACATCTTAAATCGTCGCAATTACCAGTACAGCTTCAGTCCCAGCTGAATTTCGCGCGGCAAACGGGTCGACAGGACCTGACCAAAACGATCGCCAGACACGTTACACGCGGTCGTCGAGACCGTGCACGTGTTGTCGATGCCGTTGACGTTTGGATCGGCCGTCCACTGGACCTGGTTGAACGCATTAATGAACTCGGCGCGGAACTGCAACCGAATCGCGTCTGTCGGGTAGAAGTTCTTCGACAGGTTGATGTCCCACTGATGCTCTCCGGGCTGACGGAACGGCGCGCGTCCCGAGTTGCCAAAGGTGCCGGCGGCGGGAGGCGCGAAGGCATCCGGGTTGAACCAGTAGGGCACGCCGTTGATGAACTGCTCGCCAGCGTTGATCGGGCCGACCGTGTCGGCGAAGATGCCGCGGCGGAAGTTGTCGCTGCTCACCAAAATGCGCGACATCGGCTGACCCGACGCGATACTGACGATACCCGCCACCTGCCAGCCGCCGAGCGCGGCTTCAACGATGCCGCCGCTGTCGCGGAAGAACGGCAGCTCGTGCACGAAGCTGACGTTGAAGATGTGACGGCGATCGGTGCGCGCGTCCGCGTAATCGGCATCGGGATCGAGCGGATTCTGCGGAATGTCGACGGCATCGCGGTCATTGGTGGCGTCGGTCTGGTTGCGGCTTAACGTATAGTTCACCGTCGCAGTGCCGAAGCGGCCGCCTTCGAGCCGCGCCGTCGTCAGCAGGCCATGGTAGCGGGCGCGGGCGGTGGTTTCGCGATACGTGATCGCGCCATACGACCGGTACGGTCGCGCCTGGTTGACGGCGCCGGGGACGCTGGCTTGCAGCGCCACCACCGCAGCCGGTTGCGGATAGTTGATGTCAGTTGGCCGAATCAGGTTGTCGCCGCGGCTGCCGACATAGCTCACGTCGCCCGACAGCCATGACGCGACCCGTCGCGTCACGCCGAGATTCCACTGCATCGTCCTCGGGTTTTCGAAATCGGTGGCCGTTGCAATGATGGTGCGGACGCCGGTCGTGGTCGGCGTCTGGCCGGTCGCGGGATTCTGCAGCGTCGGATTGCTGAAGGTGACGTTGTTGACGATCGGAGGCATGGTGAACGAGTTCTGCTCGAAGATGCCGACGAGCGGCTGATCGTAGTAGATGCCGAACGCGGACCGCAGCACCGTGTTGCCATTGCCTGACAGATCCCACGCGGCGCCGACGCGCGGCTGAATCGAATTCTTCTTGAACTCGTAAATGCCGTCGCCGTAGGGCGAGTTCACACCGCCCTGGATGATACCGATGGTTTGATTGCCGACCGTGCGATCGATCAACGTGCCGACGGTGTTCGCGAACGGCGGCGCGGCGGCGGCGTTGTAGAGCGCCGGGTCGAACGTCACCAACTGGTTGTTCTTGTCGGTGAGCGGCGGATACAGCGAATAGCGGACGCCGTAGTCGACGGTCAGGGCCGCGGTCGGCCGCCAGGTGTCCTGCGCATAGAACTCGAACCGGTTGAAGCGGAGGTTCAGGTCGATATCGCGTTCGGCTTCGGTATACGTGCAGGCGGTGCAGAGACCACCGGCATTGCCGCGCAGGAAGCTCTGGAAGGCCGACGGGCCGGCGGTCGTCGCCACGAAGTCGAACCGTCCCTGGCTGGCGCTGGCCGCGTTTTCGTTCTTCTGTTCGAAGCTGGCAAGCCCGCCGAACTTGAACGCGTGATTGCCCTTCTGCCACGAGAAGTTGTCGGTGACCGTATGATTCACGTACTCGATGCGATAGAACTGGTTGGCGCCGAGGAGGCTGAGACCAGTGATGCTGATCGTCGGGATCAAGTTGCCAACGTTCTCAGGGAACACCTCGCTGTTGGTGAGACCGAACTCGCTGCGCGTATTCCGCACGCCATCAGCCGGCGTGGTGCCGATCTTGTTGCTGCTGAAGTGATAGTTCAACTCGTTGAGCTTGTTGCCGCCAAGCGTGCTGCGCAAGCCCAGCGCGGCCACCTGGCCGGGGATGTCGGTGTTGGTGCCGGCGATGCCGGGGACCTGCGTATTGAAGAACAACCCGCCAACCTCGAGGGTCTGGCTGAGGTCGTGCGTGTAACGGCCCCACAACCGCTGCGTCGGCCGCAGGTCGTAATCGACGCGAATGACTTCCTGCCTCGTGTTGTTGATGTTGGGTGACGTCACCTGGTAACGGCCCGGCCCCCCGGGCGTCGCCGGCGCGAGGTTCGGCGCCGGGAACCCGCCGAGCAGGCGCACGGCATTGGCGTCACGCTCGCCGACCGGCACGAAGTTCGGGCTCGTGGGATCGGTCAGCCACTCGGGGTTCGGAATGTTTGCGGTGAGCGAGCCGGGCGCGCGCGTAATCCGGCGCCACTCCTGCGACCAGAAGAAAAACATCTTTTGCCGGACCACGGGCCCGCCCACCGTGTAGCCGAAGTTGTTGTAGTCGAGCGCCGCCGCCTCGTCGCGAATCGCCGGGTCGGTGCTGAGCTTCCGGAAATAAGTGTTGCTGTTGAGCGAATCGTCTCGAAAGAACTCGTAGGCGCTGCCCGAGAAACGATTCGTGCCCGACTTGGTTACCACGTTGATGATGCCGCCGCCCGAGCGCGGCCACTCCGCCGAATAGCTTGACGTGATGATGGTGAACTGTTCGATCGATTCAAGCGTTGGCGTCGAGAGCAAGGTGATGTTGCTGCCGACATCGACGTTCTGAACGCCATCGACCAGCCAGTTGACGGCGTTGCGGCGCGCGCCGTTGATCGACAGGCTCATCGTGCTGGCCAGGCCAAAGCCGGTCTCATCGCTCAGATCGCTCGACACGCCGGGCGCCAGTTCGGCGAGCTTCGCGAAGTTGCGGTTGTTGATCGGCAGTTCCTGCACCTGGCGGGAATCGATCAGGTTCTGCACCGAGGTCGTGTTCTGCGGCAGAATCTGGCCGGTCACCTCGACCACTTCGGTCACACCGCCGGTGGAAAGCGTCGCGTCCACCCGCAAGCGATCGTTCACCGACAGCTTGACGCCGCGGACGGTGCGCGACTGGAAGCCCGACAGCGTAAAGGTGATTTCGTATTCACCGATCGGCAGCCCCGTCACGAAATACACGCCCTCGCTGCCGGTGGTCTCCTCGACGACGCGCCCGGTCGCCACGTGACGCAACGTGACCACCGCGCCCGGCAGCACGCCGCCGGTCTCATCAACAACGGCGCCGGCGATCGAGGCGGTAATTTCCTGCGCAGCGGCCGGCCACGCCGATGCCAGGACCAGGGAAAGACCGCAAATCACGGTCGCGAAACAACGCAACATAAATCCTCCGGTTGACAAGGCTATCCCAAGTTGGCGCCCCCGTTACCTTGATGCTGCACGTCCCATCAGGTACGCTACAGGTACCTGCCCTATGACAGTTACTGGCGCCATTGGCGCCGTCTGCATGTTCCCCCTGCGGGCCATCATCAGCGCCTCGGTGGCCCTTGGCATCCACCCCAACGTTCTGACGCTGATCGGCGTGCTAATCAATATCCTCGCCGCCTGGGCGCTGGCGCTGGACATGTTCATCACCGCCGGCGTAATCATGATCGTCGCCAACATCTTCGACTTCATCGACGGCAAGGTGGCGCACATCACCGGCAAGCAGTCGCAGTTCGGCGCCTTCTGGGACTCGACACTCGATCGGTTTTCCGACCTGGCGCTGTTCACCGGCTTGATCTGGCTGTATGCGGAGCTGGGGCGTAACGGCTACGTGCTGATCGCGACGCTGGCGCTGATCTTCTCGATCATGACCAGCTACGCGCGGGCGCGCGCCGAGTCGCTGATCGAGAAATGCAAGGTCGGCTTCATGGAGCGGCCAGAACGCATCGTCTTGTTCATGATCGGCGCATTCACCGATCGTATGGCCGGGGTGCTGTGGGTGATCCTGGTGCTGTCGATCATCACCGTCAGCAACCGCATCCATTACACATACCTGGCGCTCAACAACAAGCCGATGCCAGCCGGGCTGTTCGCGCGATTTTTCTTCTGGAGAGATGAGCGGGCGACGATCCCTTACGACATCTGGGTCGTCGTGATTCTGGCCTTTGTGTGGCTGGTGCCGCCGGATTGGTTGAGCGATCCGACGGCAACCGGCATGGGGCTGATTGGATATCTCTTCTGAGGGCGGACCCCAAAGGTCCGCCTCTACTTCTTGATCTTGATCTTGCGTTTCTTCGTCTTGTAGCTGCCCCAGACAGCTTTCCTCGCCATCGTCCGCTCCTCTTAGCTCGCCTTGCGTTTCCTGGCGGCAGTGCTCTTCGCCGCCTTGATGCTCGTGACTTTCTTTGCCGCGTCGGCATCCGCCTTCGCCGTTTTCTTCTTGCCGCTGCTGACCTGATCGAGGCTCCTGCGGAGCGCTTCCATCAAGTCCACGACCTTGGGGGGCGCCTCGACCTCGGCCGGTTCGACGATTTCCTCGCCGGCGACCTTGGCGTCGATGATGGCGCGCAACCCCTCCTGATATTCGTCCTTGTAGTCGGCCAGGTTTAGCTCGCCCTCGATGCTTTCGATCACTTGCCGTGCCAGCTTCATCTCGGCGGGGTTGGCCTTGCCGCGCACTTCGCGCAGCTCCTCGATCTGGTCGATGGTGCGGATCTCGGCGGCGTGGTGCAGCGTGTACATCACCAGGCCCTGCTTGTGCGGCTTGACGGCAACGAGGTACTCGCGGCCGTGAATGGCGACCTTGCCGATGCCCGCCTTGCCCTGCATGCCGTCGCGCATCACCGCGTAGGCGTCGGCGGCCATCGGTCCCTCTGGAGCCAGGTAATACGCGTTGTCGACGTACATTGGATCGATCGCGTCGACGTCGGTGAACTGCATCAGGTTGATGATCTTGGTGGACTCGGTCTTGACCTTGGCGATGTCCTCTTCCTCAACGACCACCCAGCGGTTCTTCTCGAACTGGTAGCCCTTCACGATGTCGGCCTGCGTCAGCTCGATTTCGCACTTCGGGCACCACTTCTTCTGCTGGATCTTGGTCTGGCAGGCGGCGTGCAGCTGGTTGAACGAGATCGTCGCGCTCGACTCGGTCGCCGGATAAACCTTGACGGGAATATTGACGAGACTGACTTTGATGTAACCCTTCCAGGTCGGACGTGGCGGCATGACTCGCTACCTTTCTATCGGCTGTCGGCGATCGGCGATCAGCTGCCAGCCTGCAATGAATTGCACAGAATTGCCGTCAAACTGACTCTCTCGTATCACGCGTCCCCAGATGAATGCCTGGGCCGGCATCCATCTCGATGTCGTGCGCGCCGATCTTCTCGCGCAGGAAGTGGCGCACCTCCCCGATATGTATCCCGGGGACGTTCAAGCGGCGTGCCGTCGCCTTCAGGCGCGAGGCGATCACCAGCGTATCGTTCCCCTTCCATGCCAACCCGCCGATGTCGGCGTAGCGCATGAACCCTGAATCCGTCCACACCCCTTCTTCATACAAGCCGCGCTTGATGCGTGTCGACAGCGGCAGCAGGTAGCCGTAGTAGACGAACATCATCCCGATGCCGAACAACGACACGGTCGGGCGCAGGAAATAGGCGTTGAGGAACAACAGCACGCCCAGCAGCACGCCAATGGCGAGGTTGATGGCGTAGAAAGGCGGCTTAGGCGAGGGCCACACCACGATGGCCCGCGCGCGGCGGCGCCACCAGCTGACAATCTGCCAGCCGACTCGAAGATTGACGATCACGAAGAGCACACCGAGGGCCAGCAGGATCTGCCGCATCGCCCCGGCGAGCTCCCCGACGGTCATCTCGTCTTCCCGCTGGCTTCCCCGGCGGAGCGCGTTTCGTCTTCGCGCGACAGCGTGGGATCGAAACAGTGCCGGCAGCGCGCTTCGTAGGTGCCTTGCGCGCCGAGCAACACCAGCTCGGAACTGGCGACGAGGCGTTGCGTGTGGTTGGCGGGATTGCCGCACACCATGCAGATCGCGCGCGTCTTGGTGATGAATTCCGCGATCGCGAGCAGCTGCGGCATCGGATCGAACGGCTTGCCAAGGTAATCCTGATCGAGGCCGGCGACTATGACCCGCACACCGCGCCGCGCCAGCTCCGATGCCACCGAGGGCAGTTCGGCGTCGAAGAACTGCCCTTCATCAATGCCGACCACTTCCGTGTCGGGGCGGACCTTGGACAACAGATCGGCTGCGCTCTTGGCGCTCTCCGACGGAATCCTGAGCTCGCTGTGGGAGACGATGTGATCCACCGCGTAGCGGGTATCCACGGCCGGCTTGAAAATCTGTACGCGCTGACGCGCGATCTGTGCACGTCGCAGGCGGCGAATCAGCTCTTCGCTCTTGCCGCTGAACATGCTCCCGACGACGACCTCGATCCAGCCGGTCGCCGGGGTGCGAATGACGTCCATTACTGGATTATACGGG
>DASVFC010000060.1:0-5730 GCA_036380235.1 Vicinamibacterales bacterium | reverse complement strand
CAGCACCATGCGCCGGCCATCGACGCGAATGCGCAGCGTGTCTTTGCGTGTGCCTTCGAAGATGCGCCCGTCAAGACCCGAAAGGCCGACGGCGTTCACGCCCCTGGTCTGCAGCTTTTCGACCCACATCTTGTTCAACTGACCGCAGTAAACCATCTCGAAGATCTCGAGCGTGCGGCGATCGGTGCGGCGGCTGACGTGTCCGGTCTCGCTGGTCACGAATTGCGGCGGATGTCCGAGGGCTTCGGCCACCTGGTTGGTGGTCTGCGCCCCGCCGTGCACGAGCAGCAGCTCGGTGCCTGCGGTGCGCAAGGCTACGAGGTCCGCCACCACGGCATCGACATCGAGCGTCGTGCCACCGCCAACTTTGACAACTATCATCGGTGCTTACAGGAGAAAGCAGTCTCTCTTTCTCCCTCTCTCCTGCTCAAATCGGGTGCAGACCCGGAAAGTCCAGGCCCAGTCTCTCGTTCCAGCCCATCATGATGTTGGCGCATTGCAGCGCCGTCCCGGCTGCGCCTTTCATCAAATTGTCGAGGGCGCACAACGCCACGACGCGATTCGTCGATGGGTCGAACTCGAAGCCAACGTCGGCGTAATTGCTGCCGGACAGGATCTTCGGTTCCGGGTACCGATAAAGTCCGGTCTTTTCCTTGACGATGCGGACGAAGGGCTCGCGGCCGTAGGCCTCGCGATAGGCCTTACAAAAATCCTTCTCCGCCGTGCCGGGCTTCACGAACACGTGCGCCGTGGCAAGCACGCCACGAACGTTGTCGATCGCCGTCGCGCTCAAGTGCACGTCGGTGACCACTTGCTTCAACGCCAGGGCCTGCAACACTTCGGCGGTATGGCGATGGCCGGTCGGCGCGAAGCTGCGCATCACGCCGGCGCGTTCGGGGTGATGCGTCGCATCGGCAGCGGCGGCGCCGCCCTCACTCGACCCGACCTTGACTTCGCAGATGACGCCGCGCGATGCGTCGATCAACCCCGCCGACGCCAGCGGCCAGATCGCCAGTGTTGTTGCCGTCGCGTTGCAGCCGACGCCGCTCACGTATTTCGCTGTCTTCAGAGCATCGCGATGCAGCTCCGGCAATCCATACACGAACTTCTCGAGCCACGCCGGGTTGCTGTGTGGCTTTCCGTACCATTTGTCGTAGCCGGCCGGGTCGCGCAGGCGGAAGTCGGCGCTCAAATCCACAATTCGGTCGGCCAGCGTGGAGAGCTGATCGATGCGGCTCATCGCGCTGCCGTGAGGCAGGCCGAGAAACAGGACGTCGCATTTCTCGACGGCATCCGCGCGCACGAACTTCAGCTGCGTGCGACCACGCAGATTGGGGTGCGTGAAGTGGACAAACTGCCCGTCCAGCCGTTCGCTGGTAACCTGCTTGACGTCGAGTTCCGGATGCGACAGCGCGAGGCGCAGCAGCTCGCCGCCGGTGTAGCCGGAGGCGCCGATGATCGAGATTGAAGTCACTTAGGCAGACGCGCCTTCTGCCAGCGAAATTGCCGCCAGGTGCGGTTGTTCGCCCTTCCAGCCGTTGGCCTCATTCCACCCGCGCTTCGCGACATCGAGGCAAAAATCAACCATGCGCTCCGGGATGTTCACGTTCGTCGGCGCGATGCTGTTGCGGAACTCCATCGTGTAGTTCACTTCGTTGACCAGCAACCCGCGGTCGGGATCTTCGAACAGGTCCAGCGCCACCACGCCGCCGCCGCAGGCCGCTGCTGCGCGCGTGCAGATGTCGGCGAGCTCCGGTGTCACGGGGCAGTTGCTCGAGCTGCCGCCACGCGCGGTGTTGGTGATCCAGTTCGGCGACGTGCGGTAGATGGCGCAAATCGTCTCCGGGCCGACCTGGAAGGCGCGGATGTCGCGCCCGGGTTTGTTCACGTATTCCTGGATGTAGAAGATGCTGTGGTGATAACTGCCGAGCGTCTCCTTATGTTCAAGGATGGCTTCAGCGGCATCGCGATCGTTGATCTTGCTCAGCAACCGTCCCCACGAACCTACCGTCGGCTTGAGCACCACCGGATACCCAAGCTGCTCGATTGCCTCGAGCGCGCTTTCCGGCGTGTAAGCGACGAGCACCTTCGGCTGCGGCACGCCGGCGGCCGCCAGCGCGCTGGTGGTCATCAACTTGTTGCCGCAGATGTCGGCGCACAGCGCCGTGTTCACCGTCTTGACGCCCTGGTCGTTGAGGATCTTCAGGCTGTAAAGGGCGCGGCTGTGATTGATGCAGCGCTCGACGATGACGTCGTAGTCCTGGTAGGGGTGCTTGCGGACGTCGGTGATGTCGAAGATCAATTGCTGATCGTCGAGCAGATCGAGCGAGACGCCGCGCCGCTCGAAGGCTTCGAAGAGCAGCTTTTCCTCGACGCGCACGCGGCTGTAAAGCACGCCAACTTTGGGCGTCTTTCCGGGGCCCCCGCCACGCGGGTTTGGCGTGGTGGGGTGGCTATTCACCCCAGTCTTCCTCTTCCTGCGGCGCGAGCGCGAGCGTCAGCGGCGCCAGCGCGGTGATCTCGAGCTCGGCGCCGCAGCCCGGGCACTGCGTAATCTCGTTCTGCATCACCTTGTCGAGCGTGATGTCGGCAAAACATTCAGGGCACTGCGCGGTGCCCGACGCGGTTTCAATTGGCATTTCTCTTCCTATTGGCCCGATGGCCCGATGGCCCGATGGCCTGATGGCCCGATGGCCTGATGGCCCGATGGCCTGATGGCCCGATCGCCTGATGGCCCGTTAATCGTTGTGATGCAGTTCGTATTCACGCTGCTCGCGCGCCTTTTCGGCGCCGGCCTTCTGATCGCGCTTCTTGGCGGCCTGCAACGCCAGCGCGTGCGTAGATTCGGACTTGATGGCCGGCCGCGAGATCAATTTTTCGAGATCGGCGCCGCTGCACGACGGGCATACCGGCGCCGGCGTGTTGGGCCGGACCAGGGCCTCGAATTCCTTGCCGCAGCCTTTGCATGAGTATTCGAAGATCGGCATAGCCCAAACAGTTTAATGCCGGGAACCGGGAACCGGGAACCGGGAACCGAGCTTGGGATCCCGGATCCCGGCTCCCGGATCCCGGTTCCCGGCTCCCGGGTTAATATCTCTTCGCTTGGAGGGTTTGATGCGACGTGCAATTGGAGTGAGTGTGATGGCGGCCGCCACGGTCGCGGTCGGTGGATGGTTGAGCAGTGGAACCTTCGCGCAAGCTCCGGCGGGCGCGCAGCCGGCGGCAACCGGCGCGTGGGTGTCGGCGCCGGTCGTCAATGACCTGCCGAATCCCTACGAAACAATTGAAGGCTGGGCCAAGCTGCCCGAGGGCCGCACTTGGGGATCGACCAGCGCGGTCGACATCGATCGAGACGGCAAGAGCATCTGGGTGGCCGAACGCTGCCAGGCCAACTCGTGCTGGGATGTCAAAACGGGGCAGATGTCGCCGCTCAACACCGTGTTCAAGTTCGACGCGAACGGCAAGATGGTGACGAGCTTCGGCCAGGGCATGTTCGTGTTCCCGCACGGCATCCACGTCGATCGCGACGGCAACATCTGGGTCACCGACGGCCAGGACAACCTGCCGCGCCGCGCCCCGGGCGCGCCCGCTGATGCGCCGCTGCCCGCGGCGCCGGAGAAGATCGTCGGCCATCAGGTGATCAAGTTCAGTCCCGAAGGCAAAGTGTTGCTGACGCTTGGCAAGCCCGGCGGGAACCGGCCCGGTCAGCCGGCGGATCCGGCGTCGTTCTATCAGCCCAACGATGTGATCACCTATCCCAACGGTGACATCCTCGTGGCTGAAGGTCACGGCAATGCGCCGCCGGCAACGGCGCGACTGATTCGCTTCGACCGCAACGGCAAGTTCATTCGCGAGTTCGGCAAGATGGGAAGCGGGCCGGAAGGCGAGTTCATGCAGCCGCACGGCCTGGCATTTGACTCGAAGGGCCGGCTGTTCGTGGCCGATCGCTCGAACAACCGCATCCAGATTCTCGACGCCGAAACCTTCAAGACGCTCGATACCTGGTACCAGTTCAGCCGCCTGAGCGGCATTTTTATCGACCGTAACGACGTGTTGTATGGCGCGGACTCGGAATCAGGATCGGTGAGCCCGCCACATTACATGTGGAAGCGCGGCATTCGCATCGGCAGCGCGCGCGACGGCAAGGTGACGGCGTTCATTCCCGATCCGTCGCACAACGGCCTGACCTACGAGATGGTCGACGGCAAGGTCGTTGCGAAGATGGCCGACGGCGGCAAGCCGCCAGGCGGCACGCTCGCGGCTGAAGGCGTCGCCGTGGATCGCGACGGGATCATTTATGGCGCCGAAGTCGGCCCGCGCAAGCTGCAGCGGTATGTGAAGAAGAAATAGGCCATCAGGCCATCAGGCCATCAGGCCATCGGGCCATCAGGCCATCAGGCCATCAGGCCAGTGCGGGCCGGCGCTATGTGGTGCCGGCCCGTTTTATTTGGCACGTCGTCGTCGCGAAGGCATACAGCTTGCCGGCGTCGTCCATGATCCGTCCCTCCGCGATCGCCGTCGTGCGGCCGGCGTGGACGATGGTGCCGATGCCTTTGACGTCGCCGGTCTCGTGAGTCAGCGCGCGCAGGAAGTTGATCTTGAATTCGAGCGTCGTGTAGAGGTCGCCCGGGCCGAGCACGCTCTGCACGGCGCACCCCATGGCGGAGTCGAGCAGCGTCGCGCCATACCCGCCGTGCACCGTGCCCAATAAGTTGTAGTGAAACTCCTGCGGCGTGCCGCGGAACACCGCCTTGCCGTGCTCGACCTCGACGAGCCGGATGTCCATCAGGTGGGCCATCGGTGGTGGCGGCAACTCGCCGTTCACCATCATGCTGAGCATCTCGAGACCCGACTTTCCAGGACGGTGACGCGAATACGCGGACGGATCGGCCCACGAGAAGGTGCGTTGTCTACTCACCAGCCGATTTTACGTCCATCGCCGACGACGATCGTTGTGGCGGCTGTCCAGATGCGCCGAACAAAAAGGACACAGAGGCACGGTGTCCTCCGTGGCTGGCGTCCGTGACGGCTGCCGCTACTTGATTTCCACGGCCCACCCGACGCCCATCTTCAACGACGGCACGAAGCCGCCGCCGCCGACGCGGAACTCGCCGAAGAAGCCGTTGTCGTGCGCGAAGCCAAACAGGTAGCTGCCCCCGGCATTCAACTCCGGTGAGTCGTCTTCGAAGTCGCTATAGGTCGAGATCGATATCACCGGGCCGCCGCCTTGTATTAATGACCACCCCGACGTGCCCAGAGGAAATTTCACGATGAAATCGATGTTGATGTTGGCGAGCCGCAATCCGTCGCCGAAGCCGCCATCGATGCCCGGCCGGACGCGGAAACGCCCGCCGATATCGGGGGACTGCCACGCGACGCCGGCATAGACCTGCTCGGGATCGATCGAGGCGCCGCCGCTGAAGCTTATTGAGGACTGTGCCGCCGCCGGGACGGCAAACAGCATCGAACACACCGCGGCCAGGACAAAGCGGTGTCCACTGAATGAGACCATTTCCACCCTCTACGGCGTGCGTATCAATTCCTGTGCCCGCCCGCCTCTTCGATTAACCGCACTGCCGTCGCAGGGCCGTCGTCGTGGGCCATGCGGCGTTGCAGCGCGACGGCGTGCTCTTTCATTTGCGCGCTGCTCACGGCCTCGCGAATGCGGGACGCCAACGCCGCTGCGGTGAGCCTGGTTCGCTTGAGCGGTGCCGTCGCCACTCCGAGACG
>DASVFC010000059.1:0-6155 GCA_036380235.1 Vicinamibacterales bacterium | reverse complement strand
CAGCAGTTCGAACGCGACCAGGAACGTCGCGAGCGGGCGGCAAATCGGATGGCCGAACAGGCGCGCCGCTCGGCCGAGCGCCACGCCGACGTGATCGAGCGCCAGGTTCGCGCGCGCGTGCAACGTCAGATCAACGACGAGATTCGCAGCTATCGCTATTACACGCCCTCTTCGCGCGCTGCCGTTCCGATGCGCGGAGTAGGGTCGATGGATCGTGCGTCCCGCTACGCTGACATGCAGGTTGGTACCGATGCGGATCCGTGCCGCAACTATAACGATCGCGACGACGATTACTACCAGCATTGCGAAGTGCGCGAGTCAACGCTGCCGGCGGGGCCGCTGAATGTCGATGCCGGACAGAACGGCGGTGTCTCGGTGGAAGCATGGGACCGCAACGAGATTCGCGTCCGCGCCGTCGTTCGCGGCTCTGCACGTGACGAAGGCCGCGCCAGGAGCATCGCCGGCCAGGTGCAGATTCAGGCGGGCGGCGGCCGTGTCTATGCCACCGGTCCCGATCTCGATCGCCGCGAGTGGTGGTCGGTGAGCTACCGCATCAACGTGCCGCGCAAGAACGATCTCGATCTCTCCGCCACCAACGGCGGCATCACCATCGTCGGCGTGAACGGCAACCTCCGCTTCGACACTACCAACGGCGGCGTGCGCCTGCAGGATGTTGGCGGCCGCGTGAACGGCGAAACGCGCAACGGCGGCCTCGACGTTCGCCTTGGCGGTTCGCGTTGGGACGGCGACGGTCTTGACGTGACGACCAGCAACGGCGGCGTCACGTTGTCGATCCCTGATGGCTACAACGCCGAGCTCGAAACCCGCACGGTGAACGGCGGTCTGCGTATCGACTTCCCTGTCACCGTCACCGGCGAGCTCAACTCGCGTCGCGGCATCACCACCACGTTAGGATCCGGTGGCGCGCCGATCCGCGCCCGCACCACCAACGGCGGCGTGAAGATCAACCGTCGAGAGCAGTAAAAACACACGGAGACACGGAGGCGCGGAGGAAGCTTTCATCCTCATGCCTCCGCGTCTCCGTGTGTTTTTCTAATTGGGCAGGGGCCGCGGCGTGGCTACCACTCTCCCCGACACATCTTTTCCCAGCAGGAAATCGACCATCAGGGCGCGGATCGCGGGCAGCGTCAGCGTGCTCTCGTGGCCGGCGTTTTCGACGATCACGTGCACGCCGTTGGGAAAGCCCCAGCGCACTTCCTCTGCCTGATACGGAGGCGTATTTGAGTCGAGCGAGCCGCTGATGAATAGCGCTGGCAGCGGCGAGTCAAGCGGCGCGCGGAATGATTCAGGCAGCACGTCGATCTTCAACGCCTCGCAGATTTGCGGAAACGGATAATTCGTCATGATGCCGAGCAGGCTCTGCGGCATCTCGCGGTTGATTCTCGCCATCCGCTCGTGTGACGCGCCCGATGCGCAGTCCATGGCAAACCCCATTAAGCCGACGCCGCCGCCGAACTCGCCGTAACGGCGCGCGGCAAAGACGCCGAGCGCCCCGTACTCACCACTCGCGGTATCGCGAATCATGCGAATCAGGTTGCGAGTGTCGTTGGTATCGCCGATGTCTTGCCGCACCAGGTACTGAAACCCCTCCTTGCCGATCACCAGCTTCGTGCCCTTCGCGTCCACTTCAATCGGCGCTTTATCGAGTTGCGCGAGTACCCGCTTCGTCACGGCAACGAGGTCAGCTTGTCCATCAAGTTGTGCCAATCGAGACAGCTGCAGGTCGAAGGTGTGCGGCAGCTTCTGCGTGTGATCGGGACCTTCGGTGCCGGCGAGGATTAATCGATCGATCGCATCAGGATGCCGCCGCACCGCGGCGAGCGCGAGGTGCACGCCGTAGCTGAAGCCGAACAGGCTGATCTTCGGCACTCCTAGCGTCTTCCTCAAGTCTTCGAGATCATCGGCGCTGGCGTTGCTGTTGTAGGCGTTGAGATCGATGCCCTTCTGTCTGAGTTCGTCGGCACAGCGAACGGTCCTCGGTCCGAGCACTTCGGCCATTCGGGCCGCGCTCAGGAAAATGTCGGCCGGTATCGCCGCTGGTGCCGCGTCGCGACAGACGAGCCTCGGCGTCGAAAACCCGGTGCCTCGCTGGCTGAGCAGCACCACATCAGCCACCGCGCGCAGCTCGTCGAACGTCTTCTTGTATTCGTCCACGCGATAGAGCCCGATCCCCGATCCGCCGGGCCCGCCGTCGAGATAGACGATCGGCGATCCTGGCTTGGCCGCGGTGGATTTCAATACCGCGTATGCCAGCTCGATCTTCCGACCGTCCGGCTTGGCCCGATTCTCGAGCACGGTCAACTTCGACAGGTCACCCGGGTTCTGCGCCAAGGCTGGCGCCCCCAACACAAGAACGCACGTTACGATTCGCATTGATATCGACATCTGTCTATATTCTCCTCGTGGCTATCGATGCCCTCGAAAGTACAAGCACCTCAGGGCTTCTTGATTACGATGACTATGCGCTGGTCGTCACCGTCGCTCGGGGACGGCATGTGAGCGCCGGGAATTGCGAGTGCAGCGCATACGATGAGCAGCACGATCGCGGCTGCTCCAGGCTGCCCGTCGCGGGTGGCGCCGCTGTCGAGTAATCGCCGTAACCGTTTGCCCATCGGATGCGCACCCGCAACCCCGAGCGGTTGGGGTGACGCTACCAGGCGAGCCGATTGCAACAGCGCTTGCGCGTAGCTGAACGGGTCGTTCGAGGTCTTGCGCACCGCCCAATCGTCGCTGCCATCCTCGCGCGAGGCGACAAGGGCGCGCGCCGCCAGGTGGGCGAGCGGGTTGAACCATGCGATCGCCCTCAACGCTTCAGCAACAGCGATCCACCACAAGTCGCGCCGACAGTGATGCGCCAGTTCGTGCGCGATAACGGCGTCGAGCGCATCACGATCTAGTTTCATCGCCGACGCCGGCAGCACGATCAGCGGCCGGCGCATGCCCACTGCAAGAGGACCTTCGTTGTCAGACAGCCTGATCTCAGCGCCTTCGATCCACACTGCCGGCACAGGCGAGGTCGTTGCCAGCCAGCGGTGTTCTGCGGTGATAAAGGTCCATGCGATCCGCGCGAAAAGGACGATCGAAACCGTCGCGCTGATCGCCGCGGCAATCATGGCGATGTCGGATTGCAGACCCATCGCGATCAATGTCCGCCCGTCGTCTATCGGCGGAATATCGACCAGCGCTTCCGACCATGGCGACCGCACCCACGGCGGCAGTGCCAGCCTGATCAACGCCATCAACAGGATGAAGGATCGAACCGACGGCGACAGTCGATGGCGCAACAGCACGGCGACCGCCAGCAGCACCGCGGCGGCGATGGAGGCATCGATCTGCCCGACGATCCAATGACGCCACAGGGTCATTTGGCTTTGTTGCGCAGTTGCTCGACCAGCGCTTCGAGCTCGTCGATCTCTTGCGGCGATGGCGGCCGCGTCTCGAACAACGACGCCACCAGCGCTGCCGGCTTACCGCCAAACGCGCGTTGCATCAGCGATGACACCACCGGCCCGAACGTGCGCGCGTGCGCCTTGGTCGGCCGATAGACGAACGCCTTGCCCTGATCAGCTTTGCGGCGCTTCACGAGGCCGCGATCCTCGAGACGACGCAACAGCGTTACGACCGTCCCGTGCGCCATCGGTCGCTTTTTTACCAGCCGCTCCCGCACCGTCCGTGCGGTCGCCTCCTCGGCGTCGAACAACACGGCCAGCACGTCGGCTTCCGCTTCCGGAATCTTCACCGACATATTTACAGTTGTCTATTTTAGACGAGACTACTCTGCCGAAGGTTGCAGTTCGACCGGATCACCCACGGCGATGTCGCCATCGTCAAGGATCTCTCCAAACGCACCGCCGCCCCATGGCACCTGCATCGCCTCCTGCAGGCCAGGCTTCACTTCTTCCATCTGCTCGCAGGGCCGGGTTTCGCCGTAAATGCGGATGCGAACCGAGCCAATTTTCAGAATCTTGCCGCGGGCGTCGGAGAAATCGATGTCAGTAACCAGCAGGTTGGCGCGACGCAAGCGCGGATCGGGCGTGGTGCCGAGCGGCGCGGTGACCTCGTGCCAATGCTTGTTGGAAACGATGGTGACCTGCCGTTTGCCGCCCTGGTTGGCGTTGCCAACGATGCCGCGGCCGGCTTTCATTTTCGCGCGGTCCGCGGGATCCATCGGCCCGCCGCGCATCCGCTTGATCCAGATCTGCTCCAGTCGGCTCACTCAATCGTTATACGTCAGAAACGGCCAGCACCGGCCCCGATGGCCCATTTGGATGGGTTTGTCCGCGTTATCTACCAGACATCCTTTAAGGAGACCGTATGTACCGAACGTTAGTCACCGGACTAATCGCCGCCGCGGCGTGCCTGGTTGCGCCCGGAAGCGCGGAGGCGCGCGAGCAGGCGTGCGGGGGCCCGGGCCAGCGCGCGTGCTGCTTCCTCGAGCGCGCCACTGCCTGCGACGCCGGCTTCGGCCCGGCGGACCTCGGCCAGTTTCCCAACGGCTGCGGCCTCTTCCCTGCAGCCACCTGCATGCCGCTCGCGCCGGCCACCGCGTGCGGCGGCGAAGGCCAGCGTGCCTGCTGCTTCCTGGAAGCGCCGACGGCCTGCCAGGAAGGTCTCGCCTTCCGCGGCGATGATCTGGCGTTCGATTTCTTCGTGCCGGTCAGCGGCGACGCGACCTGCAGCAATGCCTTGATCGCGGGAGGGTCGGCGGCGCGCTCGAACGCAATCTGCATCAAGCCGAACCCCGCGCCAATCGCCGAGCCCGTCACCGGCTGGACGCCCACGCCGGAACCGCGCGGCATCATGCGCGGCTATCACGACATGCACCTGCACCTGCTCGGCCACATGGCCCACGGCGGCAAGAACCTCGTCGGAGAGCCGGCGCCGCAATCGGGCAGCCTCTTCATCCTCGATGCGAACAACACCATCAACCAGGCGCTGTCGCCGGCAACGGATTTGCTCGTGCATAAGAATCCGTACCACGGCCTGCTGGCCGACACGTCGGGCGACGGCACCGGCGACGGCTCGAGGACGGAATTCGGCGCGCCATATTTCCACGGCTGGCCGAAGTGGACCAGCACCACGCACCAGCAGACGTATCACGTGTGGCTCGAGCGCGCCTGGCGCGGCGGCCTGCGCACCACCACCCTGTTCGCGTCGCACGTCGAGTCGCTGTGCAAGACGTCGCTCAAAGCGACGCGCGAGGTGTCGTGGCCGATTTGCGAGGACTCAATGCGCCACGTCGTCGATCAGCTGCTGATGGCACGAGAGTTCGAGCGCTTTATCGACTGGCAGAACGGCGGCCCCGGCCAGGGCTGGTTCCGCATCGTCACCACGCCGCAGCAGGCGCGCGACACGGTGCGCGCCGGCAAGCTTGCCGTGGTGCTCGGCATCGAGGTCGACAATCTCTTCAACTGCAAGGAAAGCGGCTGCCCCGCCGACTTCGGTTTGCCGGCGGCGCGCGTGGCTCCCTTCGGGCTGACGCAGCCAACCACCCTCGAAGAAGCGGTCGATGTGATCTACGGAATGGGCGTGCGGCATGTGTTCCCGGTGCACAATTTCGACAACCGCTTCGGCGCGGCGGCGACGTGGATGGATCCGATCGGCGTCGGCCAGGCGGTGGCCGAGCAACGTTGGTGGGTGACGCGCAACTGCGGCGACGGCGCCGGCGAATACGGCTTCTGGATCGACAACGTGATCCAGAGCATCATGCTGCTGCTCGGCTTCGGCGTTTTCGAAGTGCCGCCCATCCCCGTCTACACCAACGGCAACCTTTCGCCCGCCTACGCGTCGTGCAACGAATATGGCCTGCAGCAGATGGGTACGCAGCTGCTCCAGGCGTTGATGAACAAGGGCATGCTGATCGACATCGACCACATGTCCAGCAACTCGCTCGATGACACCATCGCCGCAACGAGCGCTGGTCCCGACGGCAACGGCCCCGCCTATCCTCTCGTCGCCAGCCATGTGCAGGCGTTCGATCTGCACCGGAAGGAGTTCGAGGGTAACAAGGGCCGCCACGAGCGCATGCGCACGCGCGCGCAGCTCGATGCCATCCGCTCGAGCGGCGGCATGGTCGCCGCCATGTTGAAAGACGATGTGCAGGACACCGACCTGAAAGGCGGCAAGTTCACGCT
>DASVFC010000058.1:0-2840 GCA_036380235.1 Vicinamibacterales bacterium | reverse complement strand
TTGCCGCAAGACAGGGCGATCGGGTCCGCGCCGCGTTCAAAGCCGCGGCCGCGATGGCGGCCGGCGCCATGCTGCTGGCGGCGATCGTCATTTTCATCGCCGCCGACGCGATGATGCGCATCTTCACCACGGATCCGGAAGTGATCGCGGTTGGCGTGGAGTATCTGCACATCGTCGCCGTCACGTTCGTCGGCTCTGGCATCACCTTCGTGTCGTCGAGCATGTTCCAGGCGATGGGCAACACCATCCCGTCGTTGATCACCTCGGGGATGCGCCTCGTCTTGAGCGTGGTACCGGCCATCCTGCTGTCCCGGGTGGCGGGATTTCACCTCACTTGGATCTGGTACATCAGCGCGGTCGCCGTATTCCTGCAGATGGCCGTCAACCTGTTGCTGTTGCAGCGTGAGTTCAGGCTCAAGCTTGCATATAATCAGCCCGCTGCATGAAGCTCGCCGTCCCGAGAGAATGCCGCCCCGGCGAGCGCCGTGTGGCGATGACCCCTGAAAACGTCGCGCGGCTGATCAAGATGGGCTTCAGCGTCGCCGTCGAAAACGATGCCGGCGCGGCGGCCGCGTTCGGCGACGACGACTACGCTGCCGCGGGGGCGGAGATCGTCAACGGCCCGCGCGAGATCTGGCAGGCTGGCGACATCGTCCTGAAGGTGCAGCCGCCATCGATGCACCCGGCACTCAACGTTCACGAAGCCGACCTGATTCGCGAAGGCGGCACGCTGATCTCTTTCCTCTATCCCGGGAAGAACAAGGACATCGTCGATCGGCTGGCGGCGCGGAAGGCGACGGCGATCGCCGTCGATCAGATCCCCCGCATCACCCGCGCGCAGAAGATGGACGCGCTGTCGTCGATGGCCAACATCGCCGGCTACCGCGCCGTGGTCGAGGCGGCAAGCTTTTACGGCCGGTTCTTCACCGGCCAGATGACGGCCGCCGGCAAGGTGCCGCCGGCGAAGGTGCTCGTGATCGGCGCCGGCGTGGCCGGTCTCGCGGCGATCGGCGCGGCGCGCGGCATGGGCGCGATCGTGCGCGCGTTCGACACGCGGCCCACGGTCAAGGAACAAGTGAAAAGCATGGGCGCCGAGTTCATCGAGCTCAACGTCCATGAAGACGGCGAAGGCGCGGGCGGTTACGCGAAGGAAATGAGCCCGGCGTTCATCAAGGCCGAGATGGAGATGTTCGCCGCGCAGGCGAAAGACGTCGACATCATCATCACCACCGCGCTGATTCCCAATCGCCCCGCACCCATCCTCATCACCGAGGAGATGGTGAAGTCGATGAAGAAGGGCTCGGTGATCGTCGACCTCGCGGCCGAAAACGGCGGCAACTGCGCGCTCACCGAACCAGGCAACGTCGTCGAACATTATGGCGTGCACATCCTCGGCTACACCGACCTGCCGAGCCGGTTGGCGCCCACCGCAAGCCTGCTGTTCGGCAACAACCTGACGCATCTGCTCGCCGATCTCGGCGGCGCCAGCCACTTCCATCTCGATCTCGCCGACGAAGTAGTCCGCGGCGCGCTGGTGTTGAACAAGGGCGAATTACTGTGGCCGCCACCGCCGCGGCCGCCGGTCGTGCTGCCGCCGGATCCAAAGGCAGTAGCCGCCAAGGCGGCGCCGCTCCCGAAGGCACCGGTGGAGAAAAAGGCGGGTATGGCCGGTCCGATCTTCGCGATTGTTGCGGCCGTGGCGCTCGTCGGCCTCGGTCTCGTCGCGCCGCCGAAGTTCCTTTCGCACCTCACCGTGTTTGCGCTGGCCTGCATCGTCGGCTGGCAGGTGGTGTGGAACGTCACGCCGGCGCTGCACACGCCGTTGATGAGCGTGACCAACGCGATCAGCGGCATCATCGTGATTGGCGGCATGCTGCAGGTCAGCGGTCCGCCGACCTCGCCGATCGTGATGCTCGGCGCCGCGGCGATCCTGCTGGCGACGATCAACATCGTCGGCGGCTTTCTCGTCACCCAACGCATGCTGCGCATGTTCCGGCGGTAGCCGCCAAATTGCACCGATGACACCGACTCGCACGCCGCATGCCTGAGACCCTCGTCACGATTGCGTATCTTGCTGCCGGACTGCTGTTCATCTTCAGTCTCGGCGGGCTCTCGGCGCAGGAAAGCGCGCGCCGCGGCAACCTGTACGGCATGACGGGCATGCTGATCGCGGTGCTGGTCACCGCCTTCGGCCCGCGAGTCGACAGCTACCTGGTGATGACGATCGCGCTGGTGATCGGCGGTGCGATTGGCACGGTGCTGGCCGCGCGAGTCGAGATGACCTCGATGCCACAGCTGGTGGCGATCCTGCACAGCTTCGTCGGCGCCGCCGCCGTGTTGGTCGGTATCGCGACCGCGATCAATCACCAGCAGGTCCTCGCCGGCATCGAACGCCGCATTCACGATACCGAGATCTTCGTCGGCGTCTTCGTCGGCGCCGTGACCTTCACCGGCTCGGTGATCGCATTCGGCAAGCTGCAGGGCGTGATCGGCAGCAAGCCATTGTTGCTGCCGGGCCGCCATGTGCTCAACGCGATCATGATGCTCGCGAGCGTGTATCTCGGCTACACGTTCGTCACCTACGGTGATTACTTTCCACCGTTGTGGCCGTTGCTCGTCGTGACGGCAATCGCCTCGCTGCTGGGCATCCACCTGGTGATGGCGATCGGCGGCGCCGACATGCCGGTCGTGGTGTCGAGGCTCAACAGCTATTCGGGCTGGGCGGCCGCCGCGGCGGGCTTCATGCTCGAAAACGATCTGTTGATCATCACCGGTGCGCTCGTCGGCTCGAGCGGCGCGATCCTCAGCTACATCATGTGTCACGCGATGAACCGCTCGTT
>DASVFC010000057.1:0-2272 GCA_036380235.1 Vicinamibacterales bacterium | reverse complement strand
CCCGTATTCCGCGCCAGCGTCGAGTTGGTCACCGTAGATGCGAGTGTTCTGGATGCTGACGGGCGGCCGATCGAGACGCTGACGGCGGAGGATTTCCGCCTGGAAGTAGACGGCCGCGAGCGGCCCGTCACATCTGCACAGTTTGTTTTCGACGGCGCGCGCGACCATCGCCGTTTTGCCGGCGCAGCCCCCTCCACGCACTTCAGCTCCAACGAGGGTGCCGACGCCGGCCGCATTATCGTGATCGCCGTTGATGAGGCGCACATTCGGCGCCTCGAAGGCAAACACGCGCTGGTCGCCGCGACGCGGTTCATCGAGTCGCTGCCGGAAGCCGACCGGGTCGGCGTGGTGGGATTGACGGACGCGGGGACGCTGACCCTGTCGCGCGATCGCGCCGCCCTGCGCCGCGATCTCGAGCGGATGACAGGCATCGGCGATCCGATGACACAGCAGCTCAATCTCGGAATCAGCGAGGCGATCGAGATCGCCGAAGGCAGCCGCGCGAGGTTGGCGGATGCGGTGTTGCGTGAATGCGGCCGCGCCCTGACCGAGTACGTGAACGTGGCGCGCGCGGCCGAGGACGGCGGCGGCGGCCGCGATGCCTGTCCGGAGCAGGTCGAGCAGGAGTCGCGCGCCATGGCACAGTACGCGCACATGCAGGCCGGCATGTCGCTCGGCGCGCTGCAATCGTTGATCGTGCGTCTGAAAGATCTGCCAGGCCCGAAAACGCTGGTCCTGATCTCGGAAGGGATGATCGTTGATCCGCGGCGGGTTGATCTCTCGCAACTGGCGGCACAGGCCCAGGCCGCACGCGTCACCATTTACGGATTGCAGCTCGAGATACCCACCTTTGAAGCGGCGCAAGATCGCGTGTCGCCGACCGCGGCGCGAGACCTGAACGTCCGTCACGACGGCGTCTCGCGGATCGCCGGCGCCGCGCGCGGCACGGTGTTCCGCCAGGTAGGCACCGACCCGAAGCCGTTCGAGCGCCTCGACCGCGAGCTTTCGGGTTACTACCTGCTTGCCTTCGAAGCGCGTGAGAGCGATCGCGATGGCCGCCCGCACCGCATCCGGGTGTCGTTGGCGCGCGGCCGCGGACGGCAATTGCGAGCACGCACCAACTTCACGTTACCGCCGGTGACGCCGGCCTCGCGCGGCGCCGAGCTCACGGCGCTGTTGCGATCGCTGTCGATGGTAACCGAGCTGCCGCTGCGCGTCGCCACTTACGCGTATGCGGAACCCGACGCGAACAAGGTCCGGGTGGTCATCAGCGCGGAAGCCGGCAACGCGCCGACGCCACAAGGAACATGGCTCGGATTCGTGTTGATCGACGGCAACGGGGTGATTGCCGCCACCGCCACGCATCAATCACGTGAGGGGCGTTACTCATTCAGCACCGTGGTGCCGGCCGGCACTTATGAGCTGCGCGCCGCGGCAATCGATCCGCTGGGCCGCCAGGGCAGCGTTGCGCGCGCGTTTCGTGTGCACCCGGGTGCGGCCAACGAGCTGCACGTCGGCGATCTGATGCTGGCGCCGCTCCCCGCATCCGCGAATGCGCCGCTCGAGCCGTTTGTCGATCGTGTCACCGGTGCGGCGATGATCGCGTACCTCGAAACACATTCGTCCGGCAGCGCGCCCCGTCCCGACGCGGTCCGCGTGACGATCGTGCCGGCAACATCAACCACGATCGCCGCGACCGGCCGGGCGTCGGTGTCGGTCCGCGATGGTGGATGGGCGATGGCGCGGACGATGGTGCCGATTGCGGCGCTGGCGCCGGGTGCGTACGTAGCGCGTGCGGAGCTGCTCGCTGAAGGTGCGGTCGTAGCCCGCACCGCGCGTCCGTTCACGATTTCGCGATAGGATGTGCTCCCCAGGAGCCATCATGATTCGTTTTGCCGTCACCCTGACTGTTCTGCTCGCGAGCGCGTTGCCCGGCTTCGCGCAGGCCGGTGCCGATGCCGCGCTGGTGCAGAAGGCGCGGGCGATCCACGACCGCGTGATCACGCTCGACACCCACGCCGACATCAACCCCGACAACTTCACTCGCGCCAAGAACTACACGCAGCGCCTCGATACACAGGTCAACCTGCCGAAGATGGTCGAAGGCGGTCTCGACGCCGCGTTTTTCATCGTCTATGTCGGACAAGGGCCATTAACCGCCGACGGCTACGCGAGCGCCTACAATCAGGCGGTCGCGAAGTTCGACGCGATCCACCACCTGACGCGGGAGATCGCGCCGGGACAGATCGAGCTGGCGTTGACCGCCGCCGAC
>DASVFC010000056.1:0-28765 GCA_036380235.1 Vicinamibacterales bacterium | reverse complement strand
CGCACTGCGATGCCAGAGCGATGGCGCGACGACCGGGCGCGATGGCCTCGAACCCCAGTTCAAACACGTGCACCGGTTCGACGTGACGGACCGGACCAAACCGTTCCACCGTGTGGCGGCGAATCCAGCGGTCCACTTCGGCGATCTCCTCGTTCGTCAATCCTGAATACGCCTTCGCCACCGGCACCAGCTCGCCGTTGTGCCAGACGCCGAAGGTGTAGTCGCTCAGAAGGCTGGCGCGCTTGCCCGACCCCGGCTGCGCGTAGATCAGCACGGCGTCGATCGTGAACGGATCGATTTTCCATTTCCACCAGTCGCCGCGCTTGCGACCGACCGAGTAGGCGGAGGTCAATCGCTTGAGCATCAGGCCCTCGACGCCGAGCTCGCGTGACGTGCGACGGATCGCGGCCAGGTCATCCCATGAACCGGCGTCGACGAGCGGTGATACGCGCATGGCATGCCGCGGCGGCGAGTGGCCGTCGTCATCCTCGAAGGGCAGCAACATATCGGGACGCGAGGTCACCGGTGGCGCAGTGGCGGCCTGTGCGCCGGCGACAATCGCATCGAGCCGCCGCCGTCGTGTCGACAACGGCTCCTGGCGGATATCGATGCCCTCGTGTTCGAGCACGTCATACGCCATGAACACCACGGGGATGTCGCGCGCGGTGCGGGAGACTTGCCGCTCTCGGCCAATGCGTTGCTGCAGCGCCGAGAAGGGCAGCGGGCGATCGCCGCGAAACGCCAGGATCTCGCCGTCGAGAACGGTACCGTCCGCGAGCGCTTGCGCCGCTTCGATCACCTCCGGAAAGCGTTGCGTGATGAGCTCCTCGCCACGTGACCACAGATGCGTCTGACCGGCGCGTTTGATCAGCTGCGCGCGAATGCCGTCCCATTTCCATTCGACCTGCCACAGGTCCACGACACCGAGCTCATCCAGCAGTGTTTGTGGGGTCACCGCTCCTTCGAGCGGCGAGGCCAGGCAAAACGGAAAAGGCCGCGATCGATCGTCATCGGTCATTTCCGGTGCGATCAGGCGCTCATACCAGCTCGCCGTCGGCGTCCATTCGCCCATTAATCGGGCGGCGATTGTCGTTGCCGGCAACGACGCGGCCTGCGCCACGGCGCGGACAACAAGTGTTTGCGAGACGCCCAGGCGCAGCTCGCCGGTGAGCATCTTCAGCAAGGTGAAGCGCTCCCAGCGATCCAACTCGCGCACCCAGGCGATGACGCGGCGTTGTTGCGTGCCGGGGTCGAGATCACGCAACGGCATGATGCGGTCCTCAACCCAGCTGGCAAGGCTCAGCGAAGGCGCGGCCGCCGCCGGCAGCTGATCGAGGATGAGCGTGGCGGTTTCGGCGGCATCACCAACGACCGCGTAGCATTCGTCGAGCATCCAGTCGTTGACGCCGGTGGCGGTGGTCGCCCATTGGCCGATCGATCGTCCGGGGAGCAAGCGCTTCAATCGGCGGCCGGTCAGGAAGAAGACCGCCCATGCGGCGTCGGCGGCAGGCGCCGAGACCAGATACGCCACGATCGCGCCGACCTTCGCGTTGGTCGAGGTGGTGTGATCGATGGCCTCGAATAGTCCGGCGAAGCGCTTCATTCGTAGTCGTCTGCGCCGCCCTCATCCTCCCAGGCGGTGCGCATCACCCCAGAGTCAATGCCGTGCTCTCGCAGAAAGCGCGCCAGCGGCTCGGCATGGCCGTGCGTAGCAATCACACGTCGCGCGCCGGTCGCGGTGATGGTGTCGAGCAGGGCAGGCCAGTCAGCGTGATCGGAGATGACGAAACCACGATCGTACGCGCGTTGCCTCCGCACGCCACGCACGCGCATCAGGCCCGAGGTCAGCGCGTCCGACAGCTCGCCGAGCCGCCGCATCCAGGGTGTACCGCGCGCTGACGGCGGCGCCAACACCAGCTCGCCGGCCAGCGACGTGCCGCGCGGCCGATCGATCAAGGTCTGCGTTTCCACCATCGCCACGCCCTGCGCTCGATATACCTCGATCATCGGCACCAGCATGCCGTGGACGAGCACCGGTCGATCGGTGACGCGTGCCAGCTCCGCCAGGAGCCGTTGCGCCTTGCCGATGGTGTAGCAGAACACGATCGACGTCAGCCCGCGCTCGCGGTTGCCGTCCCACCACGCCATCATGTCGGCGATCACCGTTTCAGTGGCGTCCCAGCGGTAGATCGGCAGGGCGAAGGTGCTTTCTGTCACGAACGTGTCGCAGGACACCGGCTCGAATGGAGTGCACGTGGGATCTGGCGCGCGCTTGTAGTCGCCCGAGATCACCCATACCCCGCCCGCGCCTTCGATGCGGATCTGAGCCGAGCCCAGCACGTGACCGGCGGGATGGAAACTGACGCGCGTCGAGCCGAGCGTGAGTGGCCGGCCGTACGGCGTCGATTCGATGACGGCGTCCGATCCAAATCGTCGCCGCAGCAGCGCAGCGCACTGATCGGTGCACAGGTAGGCGGAGCTGCCGAAGCGCGCATGATCGCCATGCGCATGGGTGATCAGCGCGCGCGCGACCGGCGCCCACGGATCGACATGAAAGTCGCCGTCGGGACAGTACAGACCCTGGGCGGTTTCGATGAGCATGCGCGCATCTATTGTTGCGCGGCCGGCGACTGCACGTAGGGGATTTCGATCTCGTGGGACTCGCCGCGCGCAGTAAACACAAGCCTGACCATCACGTCGGAACCCGCAAGCGGCTGTCCTGACGCGACCCAGCTCTCGCCACTGTCGTCGATCGCCAGCGTCAACATCTCGGCGGGGGCGTTCGGGCGCACGACGGTCATTTCGACTTTCGACGCCACGGAGGCCGGCAGGTCGGCGCGCACAGCGTCGCTGAACCAGACGGCATGCCGGCCTTTGGCGTCGAGCACCACTTCGTAATGCAGCTCGCCTTGCATCAACACCATCCCGCCATGATGCGGCGAATGGTCGCCATGTGGCGTGGTGATGCCGGCATGTTGAGAATCCTTCGCTTGGGCCGGTGCCGCTGCGGGCGCAGCCGGGTCCGGCGAACCGCACCCAACGGCCGCGAGCGCAATGATGGCGACGAGCAATTTCATTTGAAGATCGACTTCGGCATCTTCACATGCACGCCCATGGTGCCGTCCACCAGCTGCGTGATGGCAACGTCTCCGGCGAGGCTGGTCAACTGGTAAGCCTGATGTTTGTCCATCTTCTTCGTCGCCGCCAGGAAGTCGACCATCTCCTGGATGGCGATGCGCGTTGCCGCGGTAAGGTCGACGTCGGTACCCATGCTGATGAAGTGGGTGTCGGTCTCGGCCCGCGGCCACGCCAGCGTCATGCCTTTGCGGACCGTCAACTGCACGCGCCCGCGCAATGACGTCTCGATCGCGGTCTGGTCGACCTCGCCGTCGCCTTGTGCCGCGTGTCCATCACCGATCTCGAACAACGCACCGGTCACGTGCACCGGAATCAACAGCGTCGTGCCGGCGACGAGCTCCTTGTTGTCCAGGTTGCCGGCATGCGTGCTCGGCGGATTGCTGCTGACGCGGCCCACGGCGAGCGACGGCGCCACGCCCATGCTGCCGAAGAAGGGACGCAGCGGAATGACGATGCCGGGGAGAAACTCCGAGGTCATGTTCTTGCGATCGAGGCGCAGGATGGTGATGCCGCGACCGGGTATGCAGTTCGAGCGGATGAAACCGCTGCAGCCGTTATAGCCGTAATCGATCGGCAGATCGATCGATAGCACTTTCACCTCGAGCGCGTCACCTGGCTCGGCGCCCTTGACGAACACTGGTCCCGTCAGGATGTGGCCGCCGGGCCCGCGATCTTTCACCTGCTCGACGATCGCGCGCAGCGAGGGCTGAATCTCCGACGCCGGCACGCCTGCTTTCTCGAGCGCGCTGGGCGTCGACGTCAGCAACGTATCGACGTCGATGATGTCGCCGGACTCTATCGTCAGGACCGGCTTGGTCTCGGCCCAGTAGTGGCCGTAGGCGACCGTTGCCGGCGTCGCTTCGAGCCGATGCGTTCGCGGCGGCTGGGCAGCCGCGACGGTTGCGCTGATGATGAGGAGGAGCACCGCGAATGCGCGCTTGAGCATCCGCGGATTCTATCTAATCGGCGCGGAGCGACACCATTGGATCCACGCGTGCCGCCCGCCGCGCCGGCAGCCAGTTGGCCAGCAAGCCGGTGGCGAACAGCGCGACGATCGCGATGATCAGGATGACCGCGTCGTACGGCGGCACGCCGAACAGCAGCGACGACAAGAAACGGCCGGCGCCGATCGCCCCGACGACGCCGGCGAATACTCCAAGTGTGACTACCGCGAGGCTGCCTCTCAGCACCGCGCGCGCAATATCGGAGCGGCTGGCGCCTAGCGCAACGCGGATGCCCATCTCGCGCGTGCGTTGCGAGACCAGATACGAGGTCACGCCATAGCTGCCGCCTAGCGCGAGGAGCAGAGCCATCACCGCGAACACACCGAGCATCCACGAGTATGCCGCGCGCAACGATCGCGATCGCGCCAGCCGCTCGTCCATCGTCCGCATGTCGAACGCCGGCACTTCAGGATCGATCTCACGTAACGCCGCTCGCGCGGCCGGTCCGATAACCGCGGCATCGCCGGCCGTTCGCAGCGCCACCGTCATTCCAGACAGAATCGGGACGGGAATGTAAACGCCGGGTCGGACCGGCTGTTCGAGGCCATAGTGCTTGATGTCGTGCACGACGCCGACGACGGTGCGCCACGGCGCTTTTTCGCCGTTCTTTACTCGCTTGCCGACGACCGAACCGCCATCGGGCCAGAAGGTCCTCACGAAAGCCTCATTGACGACGATTGAGCTTTCCTTGTCGAACGCATCGACGAGGTCGCGATCGGTGAAGAAGCGGCCTTCGCGCAGCCGGATCCCCATGGCGGCAAAATATTCGGGTGTGACGACGCGATTGAGCACGATTGGACTGGCTTCGTCAGGGCGGCGCGGCGGCGCGCCTTCCGCGAAATACAACCAGCCCCAGTGGCAGCCGCTGATGGGCGCACAGGAAACCACGCCGGCATGCTCGACACCGGGGAGGGCTCGCAGGCGTTCCTGCAGCCGATTCCAGAAAGCGGTTCGTTTGGCGGTGTCCGGGTAGGTTGCGCTCGGAATGTTGACCGTGAACGTCAGCACCCCGGACGCGTCGAAGCCGACATCGGTGTTGCGCACGCGATCGTAGGCCCTTACCAACAGGCCGCCGCACACGAACATCAGCGACGCGAGTGCGAACTCCGCGGCGATGAGCGCCCACAACGTGCGGCGGCCGCGGATTGGCGCTGTCGACCCGGCCGTTGCCGCGGACATGGCGCCGCGAACGTCTGAATTCATCGCGTGAAGCGCCGGTGCCCAGCCGAAGAGCACGGCGGTCAGCATCGACATCGCAAGAGTGAACGTCACCATGCGTGCATCGAGTGTGAACTCGGTCCAGCTGGGCGCCTGGTCGGGCAGCGACGTGAGCAGCAGCTGGATGGCCCAGTGTCCGACGAGGAGTCCGAGCACTCCGCCGACAACGGAGAGGACGATGTTTTCGACGAGCAGTTGTCGAAGCAACCGGGCGCGGCTGGCGCCAACCGCCAGGCGAATACCCATCTCACGCCGCCGCGCCAGCGCCCGCGCCAGCATCAGTGCCGCCACGTTGGCACACGCCACGGCGAGGAGTAGCGCCACCGCGGCGCCAAGGGTGGACGCGATGGTGCCGTAGTCGCGCGTGAACTGAGCCCGCAACGGACGCGTGAACGGCGAGACGATGCGTTCCTTGTCGTGCTCGGCGAAGATTTGTTGTTGGACTCGCAACAGGTCAGCGCCGGCCTGTTCGACGGTGACCCCGGGTTTCAGCCGGCCGAGGCCCTCATAACTGTAGCCGTCGCGGCTCGTGGGGTTGTTCTGCATCGGCACCCACAGGCGCACCCCGCCTGGAAACTCCGCGGCTTTCGGCAGCACGCCGACCACCGTATAAACGCGGCTGTTGAGGCGGAGTTCCTGGCCGAGGATGTCGGCGCGGCCGCCGAAACGTTCGCGCCACAACGCCTCGCCGATCATCGTGACCCGCGGCCCGTCCGGCTGCGTCTCCTCGCGAGTGAACGAGCGGCCTATCAGCGGCCGCAACCCAAGCACCTTGAGGAAATCCATCGTCACGGCCGCACCGTTCAGGCGATCGGCGCCCTGCTCGCCGGCGATGTTAAATGCGGTTTCGTCGTATAGCCCGATCGCTTCGAACGCCTGCTGATCGCGATGCCACACCACGAAGTCGGCGTAACTGATCCCCGTCTGTTCGAGGTTCCACCTTGGTGCCGTCTCGTTGATGTAAACCAGTCGCTCCGGTTCCGGAAATGGGAACGGGCGGAGGAACAAGCCGTTGATCAGCGAGAACACGGCAACGGTGGCGCCGATGCCAAGGGCGAGCATGCCGATGACCAGGCCGGTGCCCAGTTTCTGGTGGCTGAGCGAACGCCAGGCATAACGCAGGTCGGAGCCGAGCATGAGCGGTTTCCTTTCACGGGGGACACCGACGCGTCCGCGACGGCGCCATCGATAGCGGGCTTCGAGCGGAATGGAAAGGACAACATCGAAAGCGGCGCTGAGCCACGTCGCTGCGACCGCAACCGCTCCGCGCCGCCGCGCGTGAGCGAGGCGATCGCGAAACAGCGCCTCCATTTCTGGAGCGTGCTTGTCGCGCAACCGGCGCGGCGCCAGCCGAATCAGCAGGCGATAGCCGTTCACGACACGTCCCCCGATCGCGGCTTCAAACGCGAACGTGCCACCTTGACCAAAGCGGCGAGCCGATCGGTTTCAGCCGCCAGCGCGCGATGGCCGGCACGACTCAATCGGTAGAAGCGTTTCTTTTCGCTTTCATCAGCCGGCCGCCGGGGATCGTCGAGCTCTTCGATCAGCCCGGCTTCTTCGAGCTCGTCGAGCGTTCCGTACAACGAGGCGGGCCAGAGCCGTGTTTGACCGTCCGAGAGCTCTTGCACCTCGCGCGCGATGCCCAGTCCGTGGAGGTCGGATTGCGCCAGCGCCAGCAGAATCAGGTAGACGCGGTTCTTCACGCGTTATATCAGACGATATAACAGTGAAAAGCGTTTGCCGGGAACCGGGATCCGGGAACCGGGATCCGGGAGTTCGAAATGCGGTTCCTCAGTTCCCGGCTCCCGGCTCCCGGCTCCCGGGTTCCCGGTTCCCGGCTCCCGGTTCCCGACTAGAATTCCCCCAATGCGTTGGTACAAAGAGGTTTCCCGCCAGGAATGGAAGACGTTCCTGACGACGTTCGCCGCCTGGACGCTCGACGCTTTCGATTTCACGATCATCACGTTCGTCCTGACCGACATTCGCCGCAGCTTCGAGGTCAATGCCACCCTCGCCGGCGCGCTCGCTACCGTAACGTTGCTGTTCCGCATGGTCGGCGGCATCGGCGCCGGCACGCTCGCCGATCGCTATGGCCGCAAGGGCCCCATCCTGTTTTCGATCGCGTGGTTTACCGCCTTCGCGTTCCTGAGCGGACTGTCGACCAGTTACGTGATGTTGTTCGCTTTCCGCGGGTTGTTCGGCATCGGCATGGGCGGCATGTGGGCGGCGGGAATGCCGCTGGCGCTGGAGCAGTGGCCGGCCAAGCATCGCGGCATCGCATCGGGGATTCTGCAAGGCGGCTATTCCGCGGGGTTCCTGCTGTCGTCGCTGGTCTACCAGCTCGGCTATCCGTTGATCGACGACAACCCCGATCGCGCTTGGCGGTTGATGTTGTGGGCCGGCGTGCTGCCGGCGATCGTGATCTTCTACCTGATGACGCGCGTCAGCGAAAGCCCGCTGTGGCTCGAGCAGAAGCGCCTGCGCGGCAATTCGCCGGGCCGCCTGTCGCTGGCGCGATTGTTCGATCCCGATCTGCGCTGGGTAACGCTGCACACCTCCGTCCTGATGGGCGCATTCGTCTGGATGTACCAGTCGACGACGATTTGGTATCCCACCCTGCTGGGCAGCTTGAAACAACAGCCACTCGCGTTTTTGCTGTTGTTGAACGCCGGCGGGTTGATCGGCTCGCTCGCGTTTGGTGCGTTGTCGGAAAAGTGGGGAGGGCGCCGCGGCGCCGCCACCCTCGGCATCGTCCTCGGCATGGCCTCGGCGCCGGTGTATTTGTTTTCAAGCACGAGCGCCGGGCTGATGCTGGGCGCATGGCTGATCGGGTTTCTTGCCTCGGGCGCGTGGGGCATCGTGCCCGGATATCTTTCCGAGCGCTTTCCAACCGAGGCGCGCGGCGTCGGGACCGGGTTCTCGTATCACGTCGGGGTAGGCATCGGCGCGTTCGCGCCGATCCTGATCGGCGCGTTGACCGACGGCGGCACCGATCTGCGCACCGCGATGATGTGGTGCATCCTCGCCGGCGGGTTGGGAATCGTGACTTTCCTGTGGCTCGGCCCTGAAACCAAGGGCCGAAGTCTGTAAGCCCTCAATCCCTCAATCCCTCAATCCCTCAACCCATCATGACAGCGCCTTGATGATGTCCCAGCGGGTGATGATGTACGTCGCGTCGAGCTTGAAGTCGCGCACCAGCACCGCCGGACTATCCGGCGTCAGCATCGCCGACAACGCATCGACGCTCGTGGAGATGTCGGCAAAAGGCAGTGCCGGCTGCATGATCGCCTCAACTCCGCCCTTCACCACTTCCGGGTTCTTGACGATCGCCGAATACAGATAGCCCTCGTTCACCGTGCCGATCATGCGGCCGTCGGAGGTCACGGGAATCTGCGAGTACGCATTCTCGGTCATGATGTGCGCCGCGGTCTCGACGGTGGCGTTGCGATCGATGGTCACCAGCGGCGCCTTGGTGCGATTGACGACGAGATCGCGCGCGGTGAGACCCTTCGGGTCGAGGAAACCCTTCTCGCGCATCCAGTCGGGGTTGTACATCTTGCCCAGGTAACGGGTGCCGTGATCGTGAAAGATCACGACCACCGTTTCACCTTTCTTGAACCGATCGGCGAGCTGCAGCAGGCCGGCCATTGCCGATCCCGCCGAGTTGCCGGCGAAGATGCCTTCCTCGCGGGCAATGCGGCCCGTCATGATCGCCGCGTCTCGATCGGTGACCTTCTCGAAATGATCGATCAGGCTGAAGTCGACGTTCTGTGGCAGGAAGTCCTCACCGATGCCTTCGGTGATGTACGGATAGATCTCGTTCTTGTCGAAGATGCCGGTCTCTTTGTATTTCTTGAACACCGAGCCGTACGTGTCGATGCCCCACGCTTTCACCGAGGGCTTGCGTTCCTTCAAGTACTTCGCCACGCCGCAGATGGTGCCGCCGGTGCCGACGCCGACCACGAGGTGGTCGACCCGGCCGTCGGTCTGTTCCCAAATCTCAGGGCCGGTCTGCTCGTAATGCGCCTGCGCATTCGACGGGTTGTCGTACTGATTCGCCTTCCACGAGTTCGGCGTCTCGCGCTCGAGCCGTGACGACACCGAGTAATACGACCGCGGATCTTCGGGGTCGACGTCGGTGGGGCACACGATCACCTCGGCGCCGAACGCGCGCAGCGCATCCACCTTCTCCTTCGACTGCTTGTCGGTGGTGGTAAACACGCACTTGTAGCCCTTGACCACGGCGGTGATCGCCAGGCCCATACCGGTGTTGCCCGAGGTGCCCTCGATGATGGTACCGCCCGGCTTCAGCTTGCCCGCTTTCTCGGCGTCTTCGATCATCTTGATCGCCATGCGGTCCTTGATCGAGTTGCCGGGGTTGGTGGTCTCGATTTTGGCGTAGACGTCGGCAGCGACGAGGTCTTTCGGGATGCGATTGAGCCGGACCATCGGCGTGTTGCCGATGGTTTCGAGGATGTTGTTATAGATTCTTCTCTGCATGGCGTCGTCGGACGAGGTGAGAGTCAATCATACACGGCTGGTTCTCGCGGCGTTGCTGGTGTTCGTTGCGCTAACGGCGGTGCAGACGTGGCCGATCGCCCACGAGCCGGCGCACTGGGCGCGCGTTGACAACGGCGACGGCGCGCTCAACATCTGGGCAGTCAACTGGGTCGGCACGCACCTGTTCCGCGATCCGCTGCACATCGCCGACGCCAACATCTTTTACCCCGAGCGGAAAGCGCTTGCTCTTTCGGAGATGATGCTCGTGCAAGGCGCCATTGCCGCCCCGGCAATTGCGCTTGGCGCACCGCCGGTGTTGGCGTTCAACATTGCCGTCTTCGCCGGGTTCGTGCTGACCGGATGGGCCTTCTGCCTGCTGGTGCAGCGATGGACCGGCAGTTGGGCCGCAGGCTACGTCAGCGGATCCCTGGCGGCATTCAACGCGCACACGCTGGTACGCATCGCGCACTTGCAGACCTTGCACCTCGAGTTCTTCGCACTGGCGCTGTTCGCGCTCGATCGCCTGATCGTCTCGAAGCGGTTCCGTGACGCCTGCCTGCTCGCGGCCGGCTTCGCGTTGCACGCCATGACGTCGATCTATCTGATGGTGTTCGCGGTCTGGGCGCTGCTGTTCGCGACGCTGGCGCGCGTTCGCGAGCTCTGGCGCGCCGGCATCGGAGCAATGGCGCTGCGGTTTGTTGCCGCTGCGGCAGTTGCGCTGCTGCTGTTGTATCCCTATTTATCGATCTATCTGGCCTTGAAGTCGTCTGGCCTCGAGCGCGGCGCCGACGATGTGATTGCCGCCAGCTGGAACGATTACCGCGCGACCGGCGCCCGCATTCACTTGTCGTGGAGCCGACCGTACATTTCGTCTGCGGCGTCCTATTCCTTCCCGGGGTTCGTCGCGGTGTTGCTCGCGCTGACCGCGCTCGTGAGTTCCTTCCGTCGCGATGCCCGCGTATGGATGTGTGCCGTAGCCGGCGCCGGCTGCTTTGCCGCGTCAATGGTCGGACGGTGGCCGTTCTATCCGGCGCTGCACGAAACGATCCCGTTGCTGCAGGCGGTCCGCGTGCAGGCACACCTCGGCCAGTTCGTGTTGTTGATGATCGCCGTGCTGGCGGGCTTCGGTGTGGCATCGCTGCAGCGCCGGTGGGGAGCTGTGCGATGGTGGAAGGCCGTCGCTGTCATCATCGTGATCGCGGTCAATGCCGAAGCTTTACGGGCTCCGATCGGCTTCATCTGGTTCGATCGTGTTCCCGCGGTCTACGACGCCCTGAAGGCCGAGCGCCGCGCCGTGGTCGTCGAGCTGCCCTTTCCGATGCCCGGGCAGTGGTTCCTTAACGGTCCCTACATGGTGAACTCGACGCGTCACTGGCACCCGCTGTTGAACGGTTACAGCGGCTTTCGGCCGGAGTCTTACGAACGCTCGTACGAAGCGGCTCGCGAGTTCCCGTCAGACCAGTCGCTGGTCAGGCTTCACGAACTGGGTGTGACTCATGTCGTCGTCCACCTCGAAGCGCTGGGTGCGACAAAAGTGGCCGAGGTTGCAAGGGTCCCGACGCTGCAGCCGATCGCCAGCGAAGGCGACATCACGATCTACCGCCTGCGCACGCGCTGATTACCAGCAGCTCAGCAGCGCCGGGGAGACGTCGAAATTTGGTAACACGTTCGACTCCATGCGCTCCACATCCCGATACATCCGGCGCGCGGCCACGCCCGTGGCGTTGAGCTGCAGGACCTCGATGTGCTTCGTGAGCTGATGCATCAGCCAGCATTCGCGGACGCCGTAATGAGAGAAATATTCGACCCGTTCGTCGAGTTGGCCGATGCGAGGTTGCGGTGACAGCACTTCAACCACCAGATCGGGGGCGCCCCACACGCGGTTGCTGATGATTTCCTGACGGGTCCGCGACACGAAGAACAGGTCGGGCTGCACGACCAGCGCGCGCGCCGGATCGAGAATCACGTCAAGAGGAGCAATGCACACCGTGCCGAGCTTGTGCTGAGCAACGAACACGCGCATCAGGACGGCGAGCTCGAGCAACAGATCTTGATGACGGAACGTTGGTGAGCCGGCGACGCGAAGCGTGCCGAAGATCAGCTCCTGCACGCGAAGTGACTCGGCGGTCTGCAGGTACTCCGCGGTCGTGAGCACCGTTCCAGCCGGCGGCAGCTCTCCCCACACCGTCGGACGTTCACTCATAACTCGCCTCCCATGTCGACGACGGTCTCATCGTCGGACCGGGAAGGCAAGAAGCAGAATTTGCGTACCCTTCGACTCGCATCGAGACTTCTTCGAAGTCTCGATCCTCGCTCAGGGCGGGCCCTTCGATCGTTTAGGACAGGCCTACCGATCGTCGCACTTCGCGTTCGAGTATCCGGAGCGGAACGGCGTGACGATGCCGGTGGCGGCGTCGAAGCGATGCCTCGTCACGCACGCGGTATCGTTGGCGAGCAGGTGAATCGAGATCGACGGCACGTCGGACACTGTCTTCACATAGTGAATGTCGTCGAGCGGCGGCAGCAGCGTGTAGAAGTCGCCGTGCTTCACGGTTTGCTGACGCGCCACTTCGAGTTGTGCTCGCGATTCGTCGGCGGCGTCATCGAGCCGGCGATATACCGTTTCATCCTGCACGCCGCGATAGACGCCGATGAGCCCCCACGCGAGGTGATCGTGAATGGGCGTTTGCGCGCCAGGAGGAATCACGAGCGAGAACAGGCACAGCGATCCATCCTCGGCGCGATACAGCGCGTACTGTCCGATGCCGCCACCCATTCCGCTCTTGCGGTCGGGTTCGCTGTATTCCTTGGGCAACCAGCCATCCGCCGCCAGCAGCCTGCCGAAGGCCGGCCGCAACGCTTCAACGCGCGCCGGCGTGTCCGCAATCTCTTTCGTCAGGCGGCGCGTCTCGTCGATTAGCGCGCGGATCTCGGGCACGTCGACCAGGAAGCCGAAGTCCTTGTGATCGTGATGATGCTGGCCAAAGTCGCACATTGCTTAACACCCTCCGCCACCGAGGTCACCAACCAGGCGGCCCGACGGCCATTCGCGTAGGGAATGATGCCGAGAGCGTAGGCGCGCTCGTTCTCTTTGTAGCCATCGTCGTCCATTTGAAACTTCACATCTCGCGGCTGCACGGCGCCGCCGGTTTCGACGAGCCAACCGGTGGTGAACGCGCGGATGTATCCGTATTTCTTGACGGCTTCGAAGTAGTACACGGCCAGGCCCGCGTCTTGATGACGGATCAACTTCTCGATGACCACGGCGCGTGCTGCCCGTGTCGCCCGGTCGAACTCGTGGATCGGGTTCGTCGTTTCGGTGCGCAGGCGTTCGGCTTCGCGCGAATGCGCGAGGCTGACTATCAGCGGTACGAACTTGCGGCTCGCCTGGTCCGGCCGGCCTGTCAAGTCCTCCGCAGCCACAACCTCGCCGTTGCGCACCGCGATGCCGATCTTTCCAATGTCCGCCACGGACGGCTCGACCTGCTTGCCCTTCACCGTCGTCTGCCAGGCCTCTTCGGTGGAACAGTGGTTATGAACGAACGCGCGCTGGATGGTTGTCAGGGGCGGCGCTTCGCTGCCGCCGACTCGCCACCAGCGCCATTCGCCTGTGAGTTCCGCAGCTTGCCGGGTGAAAGACGACTTGTTGTGGATGTCGTCAAAGGTGGTCAGCGGCGCATATTCGTCGCCGCGGACCGTGACCATCGGGACGAGGTAGCCATCCTCGCGTACCACCGCAACAGACAGCGGCTCCTGCGCCGACACCGACAGCGCAAGAACCGCCGCAAGCAGCAGCGCGAGGCGCATTTACGATCCGAGCTTCTTGAGCTGCGCCTCGATTGCCTGCATTTCTTTGATCAGATCCGCATACCGATCGTGGGCGTCGCGGCCGATTCGTTGATCGGCCTGCGTCACCATGCGCTGGATGTTGTTCAACTGGCTGATCAACATCGGTTGCGTATAGATGCCAGGTGTGTCAACCACCTTCGCATACAGCGCCTGGAGCGGATGCTCGTACTTGGTCGCGCTCGGTGAATCACCGGGCAATGCCGGTGCGAGCTGCGCCTTCAATCCGGCCTTCTGCATCGCCTGCTCGATGCTCTGCTGCAGCTTGCGCGCATCGCTGATCGCATCGCGCACCTGGAGCTGGAACTTCACCTGCTCGGCGATCGCGGCATCGGTCACGCCATCGCTCGCGACGCGCGGATCGGACGTCAATTGGAACGTGCGCGTGATCGTCTGGCCACCCGCGGTCAGCCGCACCGTGTATTTGCCGGGCGGCACCATCGGACCGCCCGGACCGCCGTTCGGCGCGTTCGCCGTCCAGGGTCCCGGATAGCGCAAGTCCCACGAGATCCGCTGCATGCCGGCCTCGGCGCGAATGCTCGTCGACCCCCCGCCGCCGCGGCCGCCAAACGGTCCACGCATTTCCTGCGCAGGAGTGCCGGCGCTTTTCGGCGGCGCCACGTTCCACGTTCGCAGCGCGGTGCCACCAGAGTCGAGGACTTCGAGCTTCGTGTCGGCTCCCGGCGCGCTGGCGAAATACAGATCGAACTGCGCGAACTGTGCCGGGTACTCAGGCTCGTTCCTGGTCAGTGGCGCCGTACTGCTGCGATAGCGGATGGTGTCGCGCGGCTGGAACAAGGCCACCGGCGGCAACCCCCCGGCAGCGGCCTGTTCGTACTCACCGCCATCGTGGCCGGCGCCGGTGGCACGCGGACCGTTGAGCATCGACGCCAGCTGCTGCAGCGGCGTCACGTTGTCCATGATCCACGCCGACCGTCCCATCGTCGAGACGACGAGATCGTTGCGATGCACCTTGATGTCGGTGATCGGCGTCGCCGGCAGGTTCTGCTGCAGCGACTGCCAGTTACGGCCGCCGTTGAAGGAGACGAAGAAGCCGAATTCGGTGCCGGCATAGAGCAGGCCCGCCTGCCGCGGATCTTCGCGCACGACGCGGGTGGGGTGATCGATCGGAAGGCCGTTCTTGCCGTCGGTCAGCAGCGTCCAGGTTTCGCCGTAATTGTCGGTGCGGTAGATATACGGCTTGAGATCGTGTTCGCGCAGGAAGCGATAGCCGGCGATGTAGGCGCGGCCCTTCATGTGCGGCGAATCTTCGACCGTCTGTATGCGCGCACCGACGAGCTCCTTCGGGGTCACGTTTTTCCACGTCTTGCCGTTGTCGCGCGTCACGTGCACGGGGCCGTCGTTGGCACCCACCCAGATCACGCCGCGCTCGAGCCGCGATTCGATCATCGAGTAGATCGTCGAGTACACCTCCTCGCCGGTCACGTCTCGGGTGATTGGGTTGCCAGACACGATTTGATACTGCGGTTCCTTCGCCGTCAGGTCAGGGCTGATGATGTCCCACGAAATGCCCTCGTCCATCGAGCGATGCAGCACGTGCGACGCCTGGTAAATCACGCGCTCGTCATGCGGCGACACATAAACGACGGTCTGACGCGGGAAGCGATACTTGATCTCGTCCGGGTCGTGGCCGTAGCGGTTTTGCGGGTACACCCAGTAGTGCTTTTCCTGGCCCGTGATGGTGTTGTAGCGGCCGACCTCACCCTTGCACGCACCCCAGACGATGGTGCCGTTCTTCTTCGGCCAGATCTGACCGGTCTCGCACCCCGAGGCCTGCTGCCAGGCCTGCGCCGGATGCTCGAAGCCCCACGAGACCGGCGGAATGCTGGGGATGATCAGCGTGCTGTTGTCCTGCTGCGGCATGTAGAGTCGATACGGATATTGCTCGTCGACCGCGACCATGTAGTACTCGGCCGTCGGCTGGTTGAGGATCGACGACCAGCTGCGGCCGCCGTTCAAGCTGACGTTGGCGCCGCCGTCGTTCACCTGCAGGATGATGCTCGGATTGTCGGGATTGAACCACATACCGTGGTTGTCGCCGTGCGGCGTCTCGACCGCGGTGAACGTCTTGCCGCCATCGGTGGACTTGTGCAGGCCGAGCTCGTTCACCCACACTTCGTTCTCGTCCTTCGGATTGACGTTGACGTAGTGGAAGTAGAACGGCCGCGCGCGCAAACGCTGCGAGCTGTTGACGAGCGTCCACGATTCACCGGCGTCGTTCGATCGATAGAGGCCGCCTTCATTGCCCGGCGCCTCGACCATCGCATACAGCACTTTTGGATTGCTGCGCGCGATGTCGATGTCGATCTTGCCGATCAACTTCGATGGCAGTCCGGCGTTGATCTTCTTCCAGGTTTCGCCGCCGTCGGTGGACTTGTAAATGCCGCCTTCGGTGGCGGGGCCGCCGCTGATGATGTCCCACCCCTTGCGGAACCCGCGATACATCGCGGCGTAAAGCACGTCGGGATTTTCCCAGTCGACCTCGATGTCGCGGCCGCCGGTTTCGTTGTTCACGAACAACGTCTTCTTCCAGGTCTTGCCGCCATCGGTGGTCTTGAAGACGCCGCGCTCGTCGTTTGGCCCGAAGGGGGAACCCAGCGCTGCGAGCCACACGGTGTCGGTATTGACGGGATGGACTTTGATGCCGCCGATCTGCCCGGAGTCCTTAAGGCCCATGAACTCCCACTTGTTGCCGCCGTCGGTCGACTTGTAGACGCCGCGGCCGATGATCACGTTCGATCGGATCGCAGCGCTGCCGGTGCCGACCCAGATGTGGCCCGGATTCGATGGCGCGACGTCGATCGATCCGATCGATCCGGTTGTCGTGATCTGGCCATCGCTGATCGGCGCCCACGTAATCCCCGCATCGTCCGTCTTCCAGACGCCGCCGCCGACGCCGCCGAAGTAGAACGTGTGTGGCTGCTGACGCACGCCGGAGTAGGCAGTGACGCGCCCGCCGCGCGTGGCGCCAACGCTGCGCCAGCGCAAATCCTTGTAGGCATTCGCTGGCACCAACTGGTTGGCGTCACCCTGCGCAACGACCGACGGTGTACCGGGAATCGAGAGGAGCGCGGCGAGCATGAGCACGCTGGCGCTGCGGACAATCAGAGACAATTTCATGGGCTAAAACCTCGGCTGCAAAGAACGGTCGAACCGTAGCAGGTGAGTATATTTCAGCCGTGCGTTTGTTTAGGGCTTCGGCTTGCCGGTCATCGGCACGAAGCGCACGGGTAACGTGCGCAGCGTCTCCATGCCCGTGCTGGTGCGGCGCAGGACGCGAAGTTCCTGGTCGCCGACTCCCACCGGAATCGCCATCAGACCGCCGACCTTCAACTGGTCGATCAGCGGCTGCGGGATCGCCTCGGGCGCGGCGGTTACCATTACGCGATCGAACGGCGCCTGTTCTGGCCAGCCGAGGTAACCGTTGCCGGTTCGCACGTGAATGTTCGTATAGCCGAGTTGCTTCAGCGTGGCTCGAGCGCGATCGGCAAGCGGCGCCACGATCTCGATCGTGTACACCTCCTTTGCGAGCTCGCCGAGAATCGCGGCTTGATATCCCGAGCCCGTGCCAATCTCGAGCACGCGATGCGAGGGCTCGAGCTGCAGCGCCTCGGACATGAAGGCGACAATGTAAGGCTGCGAGATGGTTTGGTCGTGGCCGATTGGCAGGGGCGAATCCATGTAGGCGTTGCTGCGCATCGCCTCGGGAACGAACTCGTGGCGCGGGACGCGCCGCATCGCGTCGAGGACGCGCGGGTCCTTGATATCGCGCGCGATGAGCTGGTCATCCACCATGCGAGTGCGTGCAGGCGCGACGTCAGCCGATGCGGGTTGCTGCTTCGCGACCGCGCCGCCGCAGCCAACGACGGATGCAATCAGCGCGCCGATCGACGCGACCTTACTGCTCAGCCTCGCGATCCCCATACCAATCCAGGTGCGGCGACCATTCATGACAATGCAGGCACGTGGTCCATTGCCACTGGTGACTGCAACCGGGACACCGGCCGCCGGTGTCGAACGTGTTCCATGACGTGCCGCACGAGTCGAACGGTGGTTCGGGTCCGGGGCCGCTGAGACACAGCCAGGTGCTCGAACGATCCGGCTGCCAGAAGCATTTCGGGCAGCGAATGCGCGGCACCGAGGTATCGCGGGCCGGCGCGAGCGCATCGTCGATCACGATCGTCGGCGCTTCGGACTTCTTGAGCTGCCACGGCGTGTGCACTCCGCGGGTCATACCTGGATGCCCTGCGGCGGCGCCGCCGGGTTCAGTCCAGGCCAGCGCGCCATGTCGACGTGGATGCCGAATTGATCGAGCAACCGCGCCGCGGTGTAGTTGACGATCTCATCAATCGTCGACGGAATCGAGTAAAACGCCGGCACCGGCGGTGCAATCACCACGCCCATCCGCGACAGCTTGAGCATGTTCTCGAGATGAATTTCGTGCAACGGCGCCTCGCGCACGGCCAGGACAAGCTTTCGCCGCTCCTTGAGCACGACGTCGGCGGCGCGATGCACGAGGTGATCGCCAAGCCCGTGCGCAATCGCGGCCAGGGTGCGCGCGCTGCACGGGGCGATCACCATGCCCATAGTCACAAAGGAGCCGCTCGAGATCGCTGCGCCCTGATCGGTCATCGGGTGTGTGACCGTCGCGAGCCGCTGCACCTGTTCCGGCGTATAGCGCGTCTCGTGTACCAGCGTGCGCGCTCCCCAGCGGCTCATCACGAGATGCGTCTCGATGTCGGTGTTGCGGAGCATCTCGAGAAGGCGCACGCCGTAAATCGATCCGCTGGCGCCGGTGATGCCGATGATTAAACGTCTGGGCTCCACTGTTTTACGCCGCTGTAGCAAATGTAACACCGGCGTAACCGTCGCCGGTTATCATTCAGGCACTATATGGACAGGATGTTACAGACGCTGCTGTTGCTGCTCGTGACCCTGACCGCTGCCGTCCCGGCGCTGGCGCAGCCGCCAGCCCCCACGGCGACGCCCGAAGCACCGGCCCCCGCCATCCGGCGATGGCTGGACGTCCAGTCGGTCCACGCTGGTTCGCGGTTCCGGTGGTACAAGAACAGCGCCGAAGAGCTGCGATCGAGCAACCTGCAGTGGCAAACGCAGTTGCGCGGCCGATTCCTGTTTGACCGCGCCGGCCGCTACGCGCTGGGCACGTTCGCCTCAACCGGCGCCACATTTCCGTCGAGCTGGAACAACACCGGCGCGGCTAATGGTGATTACCAGGGACCATTCAATATCAAGCAGTTGTTCCTGTCGGCGGAACCCGTGCGCGGCCTGCAATTCGAGGTCGGCGGGTTGCACGTCAACCGCGGCGAGATGGCCGAACACGTTACTTACGACAACGACGCCTATCTCGTCGGCGAGCGCATCACCTATCGGCCCACCAAGAAACGCATCAGCCAGGTGTCGTTGACTGCCGGCTACTTCGGCGGCAGCGACTACGACGAGGTCAATGTCTTCAAGCGCTTCGAGCGGATGGACGAGTTCAACTACGGCCAGGCGTTGATCGGCTTCTCACTGCATCCGCGCGTCGCGGCCTCGGTCGACTACACCTATGAAGACGGGCGCGACATTTTCCGGGAAGGCATCAACTTTCGCATGCCCTCTTCGGTCAAGTTGCTGACCGTAGTCAAGTTCGAAGCCTATCAGCGCACGACCGATGAAGACGGCTACGGGTTCAACCTCTCGGGCGATTTTCGTTACAAGCGCTACAGCCTGACGGCGGGGGTGATGTCGGTGGATCAGTTCTACGGGTCGCCGACCCGGCAGGCGTTCAACGGCGATCGCTACGAGGACGGTACGCGGCAGTACACCATCCACACGCTGGAGATCACGCCGGAACTCCAGTTCGTGATCTTTCAGACGGAAGCATTCGGCACGGATTTCCCGGTCAACATCCAGCACCGGTTCGATGCGTTGATGACCTTCAATCCGACGGCGTGGTTGAAACGAAAGGGAGTTTTCTGATCGCGATGTACACCAACATCGACGCCGCCAGCGCGGGAAGTGTGGCGCCGAAGGGTGCTGCGACTTTGTAGACGATGAAGCCGAGCGCCCAGGCCAGAGTGCCGGCAACCGTGAATGCCGGAAGCTTGTCCCGTCGATAGATCACGTCGACGTTAACCCGTTGGCGCATCACGACGAAGTGGGCGAGGAACACACCACCCACCGGCACCAGGATCGCGCCCAGCCACATCATCAACTCCGCAAATCGCGTCAGCCACACGGACGAGACCAGGCCAAGCAAGGTGCCGATGATGCCGATCGTCCAGACGGTGCCGGCGCCGGTCGAACGATGCGACAACGTGCGCCAGGCCAGCGACGACAGGTAGATATTCACGAAGTTCGTGGAGACGGTAGCGAGCGCGACAAGGAGTGGCGTCCACCAGCCGGCGTTCGCTGCGGCGAGCATGGTCCCGGGATCATCGCTGCCCGCAATACGGGCGAGGGTCCAGCCGACGGGCATCAACCATAACGCCGGAAGTGCAAGGCCGGCGAAGACCGCGGTTGCGGATGCGCGCGCCGATCGTGTGTAGCGGGAATAGTCGGCAAACATCAACAGCCACGACACTTGGTAGCCGATCACGACGTCCAATCCCCACAACAGCGGTACCGGTTCCAAAGGTTCCGGGGGTTCCAAAGGTTCCAGGTTTTGGTTCTGGGGTGCGAAGGCTGAGTAAGTGAGGAATGCGCCGGCGATGATCATGATCGGCACCGCGATGCGGTCGGCGCGGCCGACGGCGCGCGGGCCGCGGGCGACGACGGCGGTGGCGAGTAGGCCAAGGGCTGCGGCCCAGAGACGAGAGCTTTCAGCACCACCAAGCATCTGCGCGCACACCGAGGCGGCGATGGTGTTGTTGACGGCGATCCAGGCGAAGTTGGTGAGGTAGAGCAGGCCAGACACCACTTGCGCGCCGCGAAAGCCCAGCGGCGCCCGCGCGGCGATCATCGACGGCACGCCGCTGCGCGATCCGACCGGCGCCAGCAGTGCCACCAGCAGCGCCCCAAAACACGCGCCCCCGACCACGAGCATCAGGACGTCCGTTGAGCCGTATCGTGCGCCGAGTACCGCGCCGGTTTGCAGCGTGGTGGCAACAATGTTGGCCGCGGCGAAGATCAGGAAGAGGTCGATGGCCGGTTGCGTGCGCTCGGATTCCGGGACGGGAGCGAGATCGGCGGCGTCCATCGGGCAGCAGCAGTATTATGCAACGCATGAAACGGGTTCTCGTGCCGGTGCTGGCGATTGCGCTCAGCGTCGCCGGCCATGCGCAACAGCAGGCAATCACGGTGCTCCGCGCCGATCGCGTCTTCGATGGCGAACGCATGCAGCAGGGATGGGCGGTCGTCGTGCGCGGCGCTCATATCGAGGCCGCCGGTCCCGCAGCCTCAGTGGCCGCGCCCGCCGGCGCGCGAACCATCACGCTGCCTCCGGGAACGACGTTGATGCCGGGTTTGATCGAGGGTCACTCGCACCTGCTGCTGCATCCCTATAACGAGACCAGCTGGAACGACCAGGTGTTGCGCGAATCGCTGGCGTTGCGCGTGGCGCGCGGCGTCAACCACGCGCGCGATACGCTGCTGGCCGGCATTACGACGGTTAGAGATCTCGGCAGCGAGGGTGCGGCGTATGCGGACGTCGGCCTGCGCGACGCGATCGCGCAAGGCATCATTCCCGGCCCGCGCATGCTGGTCGCGGGTCCCGCGATGGTGGTCACCGGCAGCTATGCGCCGAAAGGCTTTGCCGCCGAAGTCACGGTGCCGCAAGGCGCCGAGGAAGCCGATGGTCCGGAAGGCGTGGTGCGCGTCGCGCGCGGCCAGATCGCGCGCGGCGTCGACTTCATCAAGATCTACGCCGACTATCGATGGGGTCCGAATGGCGAAGCGCGTCCCGGCTTCACGCTCGAGGAGATTCAGCGCATCACCGATGCCGCCAACAGCAGCGGCCGCCCGGTTGTTGCGCACGCATCAACGCCGGAAGGCATGCGCCGCGCGATCATGGGCGGCGTCGAAACCATCGAGCACGGCGATGAGGGCACGCCGGAGATCTGGAAGCTGATGGTCGAGAAGAACGTCGCGTATTGCCCGACCATTGCCGCCGGCGATGCGACGTCGCAATACGCCGGATGGAAGAAGGGCGTCGATCCGGAACCGGCGCGGATCACGCGCAAGCGGCAGACGTTCAAGGCCGCGCTCGCCGCCGGCGTGAAGATGTGTTTCGGCGGCGATGTCGGCGTCTACGCGCATGGCGATAACGTTCGCGAGCTCGAACTGATGGTCGAGTGGGGCATGACGCCGGCGGCGGCGGTGGTCGCTGCGACGTCGGGCAATGCCACGTACTTCCGCCAGGCCGAACGCATCGGCCGCGTGAAGCCGGGGCTGTTTGCCGATCTGATCGCCGTGGCCGGCGATCCTACCACCGACATTACAGCCCTCCGACGCATCACGCTCGTCATGAAAAACGGCAAGGTTTACATGGAACCTGACGGGAAGTGACGGTGATGCGTGTCGCGATGTGATGCGTGTCGCGATGTGACGCTTGTCGGGAGGTGATGCTTGTCGCGAAATGATACTTGTCGTGTTATGAAAAAAATCGTCCTGCTCCTATTGCTGTCAACGGCGTCCTTGAGCGCCCAGGTGCATGGTCCCGCAAAGGGCAGCCTCGTCATCGTCGGCGGTGCGATGCAGGATCCCGCAATCGTGCAGCGGTTCATTGAGCTGGCCGGCGGCACCGAGGCGCCGATCGTGATCATTCCCACGGCCGGCGAGGCAGACGATGAGTATCACCAGTTCTGGTCGGGACTAAAGCAATGGCGCGACAACGGTGCGAGGCACCTGACCGTGCTGCATACTCGCGATCGCGCGGTCGCCGACTCGGAAGCGTTCGTCAAACCGATTCGCGAAGCCCGCGGCGTGTTCTTTGCCGGCGGCCGCCAATGGCGGCTCGCCGATTCCTATCTCGACACCTTGACGCAGAAGGAACTGGCCGCGCTGCTCAACCGGGGTGGCGTGATCGGCGGCTCGTCCGCCGGCGCCTCGATCCTGGCGTCGTTCATGGTCCGCGGCGACACCAAGAGCAACGAGAAGATGATCGGCGATCACACCGTGGGCTTCGGTTTCCTGAAGAACTCGGCGATCGATCAACACCTGCTGCGCCGCAACCGTCAGTTCGACATGCTCGAGGTGATCGACAAGCATCCGTCACTGCTCGGCATCGGCATCGACGAAGACACGGCTATCGTGGTGAGCGGCGATCAGTTCGATGTGATCGGCAAGAGCTACGTCGTGATCTACAGCACCAAGCCCGTGGCCGGGGCAAACGGCCGCTTCTACTTCATGGGCGCCGGCGATCGCTTCAACATGAAGGATCGCACCGCCACCCGCCAGGGCACGCAGTGGCGGCCGCTGCAGGGCGTGCGGCCGCCGGGCTTCTAGACGACGTTGCCTTCGGCGGCGCCGACGCGGCTGCCGAAGCGATCGAGCGCGAAGGGCGTGAGGTCAAACTTCGGATCGCGTCCCGCGATCATGTCGGCCAGGATGCGGCCGGCGGCCGGCGCGTGCTGGAAGCCGTGACCGCTGAAGCCGGCGATGGTGTAGAAACCGTCGACGTCGAGGGACGGCCCGATGATCGGATTGTGATCGGGCGTCATCTCGTACAGGCCAGCCCATGCATGCGATACCGCGGCGTCCGCAAGCGCCGGCAGCCGCTGGATCGCGACCTCGATCACTTTCGGCAGGAAGTCCCATCGCACGGTGATGTCGAAACCGGTGCGCTCGTCCGGATCGCCCATGCCGAACAACAACCCGCCGCCTTCGCGATGGAAATAGAAGGTGCTTTCGAAATCGATGACGAGAATCTTCGACTTTGCCACCTTGCCGGCATTGCGCGGATCGTCCCATGAGCCGCCGCCCGGCGCCGAAGCGATGAAGATGTGACGGCGTTCGGGCTCGACGGGGACGTCGACGCCGAGGAAGCGGCCGATTGACTTGGCCCATGGTCCGGCGGCGTTGATCAAGATCGGCGTCGCAATGTCACCTTTCGACGTCCGTACGTGCGTGACGCGGTTGCCCTGCAACCTGGCACCGGTCACCTCGCACTCACGCACGATTTCCACGCCCTTCGCTTGCGCGCCTCTGGCGAAGCCCATCGTCACACCGTTCGGATCGGCGACGCCATCTTGCGGGCAATAGGTGGCGCCTTTGACGCCGGTCAGATCGAGCCCGGGCGAGAGTTCGCGGGCTTCTTCGTTCGAGACCCAGCGCACGTCGATGCCGTGCTGCTGCTGCAGCGCCACGTTCTTCTTGAACGCATCGACGCTGGCCGACCGCGACAGTAAGAACAGGTAGCCGTCCTGGTGGAAGTCGATCGGCGTGCCGACGACCGACTCGAAGTTGGCGATCATCGCGATCGATTCCTTCGACAGCTCGATGTTGGCGGGATGTGAGAACTGGTGGCGGACGCCGCCGGCGTTCTTGCCGGTGGATCCGGTGGCGAGCTGCGGTTCGCGCTCGAGCAGCACCACGTTGGTGATGCCACGTTGGGCGAGATGCCAGGCGACGCTGCAACCCATGCAGCCGCCGCCGGCGATGACGACATCGGCGGTGGATTTCATGTCCACCGCCGATTGTACTGGTTAGTTCGGCCGCGCCAGATCGAATCGATCGAGGTTCATCACCTTGACCCATGCCGCGACGAAGTCGTTGACGAACTTCTCGTTGGCGTCGGCACTGGCATAGACCTCCGAGATAGCCCGCAGCTGTGCGTTCGATCCGAAGACCAGGTCGACGCGGGTGCCGGTCCATTCGAGCTCGCCGGTCCCGGCGTCGTGGGCCTCGAACAGTTCGTTCTTGTCCGAGGCGGCCTTCCATGCCGTGCGCATGTCGAGCAGGTTGACGAAGAAATCGTTCGTCAACGCGCCAGGTCTTTTGGTGAAGACGCCGTGCTTCGAGCCATCGACGTTGGTGCCCATCATCCGCATGCCGCCGACGAGTACCGTCAACTCCGGCGCCGTCAGCGTCAGCAGCTGGGCGCGGTCGATCAACAACGCCTCCGACGCAATCGAGTAGCGCGCTTTCTGGAAGTTGCGGAAGCCATCGGCGTACGGCTCGAGCACTGCGAACGATTCGACGTCGGTCTGCGCCTCGGAGGCGTCGCTGCGTCCGGGCGTGAACGGCACGGTGATGTCGTGGCCGCCATTCTTCGCCGCCTGCTCCACACCGACGCCACCAGCGAGCACGATCAGGTCGGCCAGCGAGACCTTCTTGCCGCCCTTTTGCGTGCTGTTGAATTGCTGCTGGATGCCTTCGAGCGTCTCCAGGACTTTGGCCAGCTGCGCCGGCTTGTTGACCGGCCAGTCCTTTTGCGGCGCCAGCCGGATGCGCGCGCCGTTGGCGCCGCCGCGCTTGTCGGAGCCGCGGAACGTGGATGCCGATGCCCACGCAGTAGACACCACCTCCGAGATGCTCAGTCCTGACTCGAGAATCGCCGTCTTCAGCGCGGCTATGTCGGTGGCATCGACGAGCGGGTGATCGACGACGGGCAGCGGGTCCTGCCAGATCAGATCTTCCGTCGGCACTTCCGGCCCGAGGTAGCGCGACTTCGGGCCCATGTCGCGGTGCATCAGCTTGAACCAGGCGCGCGAGAAAGCGTCGGCGAACTGCTCGGGGTTCTCCAGGAAGCGCCGCGAGATCTTTTCGTAGATCGGATCGATGCGCAGCGCCAGGTCGGTGGTGAGCATGTTCGGCGCGATCTTCTTTGCCTTGTCGTGCGCGTGAGGCACGGTGCCTTCACCGGCACCGTTCTTCGGGCGCCACTGGTGCGCGCCGGCCGGGCTCTTCGTCAGCTCCCATTCGAATTCGAAGAGGTGCTTGAAGAAGTCGTTGTTCCACTGGGTCGGCGTCGTCGTCCACGTCACCTCGAGGCCGCTGGTAATCGCATCGCCGGCAAGGCCGGAACCGAACTTGCTGGTCCAGCCAAGGCCCATGGCCTCGATGCCCGCGCCTTCCGGATCGGGTCCGACGTTATCGGGCACGCCCGCGCCGTGCGTCTTGCCGAACGTGTGGCCGCCGGCGATGAGCGCCACCGTCTCTTCGTCGTTCATGCCCATGCGCGCAAACGTGAGACGGATGTCTTTCGCCGACGCAACAGGGTCCGGTTTGCCATCGGGGCCTTCCGGGTTGACGTAGATGAGACCCATCTGCACCGCCGCCAGCGGGTTCGACAGATCACGATCGCCGAAGAAGCGTTTGTCGCCGCCAAGCCACTCGGTTTCTTCGCCCCAGAACACGTCCTGGTCGGGTTCCCACACGTCGGCGCGGCCGCCGCCGAAGCCGAACGTCTTGAAGCCCATAGACTCGAGGGCGACGTTGCCGGTAAGGATCAACAGGTCTGCCCACGAGATCTTCTTGCCGTACTTCTGCTTGATCGGCCACAACAGGCGGCGCGCCTTGTCCAGGTTGCCGTTGTCGGGCCAGCTGTTGAGCGGCGCGTAGCGCTGCTGACCGCGGCCACCGCCGCCGCGGCCGTCGCCGATGCGGTAGGTCCCGGCGGCATGCCACGCCATGCGGATGAAGAGCGGGCCGTAATGGCCGAAGTCGGCGGGCCACCAGGCCTTCGAGTCGGTCATGATCGCCGCGATGTCCTGCTTCAACGCCTTCAAGTCGAGGCTGTTGAACTCCCTGGCGTAGTTGAAGTCGGGATCCATGGGGTCCGACTTCGTTGAGTGCTGATGCAGCAAGTCGATGCGCAGCTGATTCGGCCACCATTCACGATTGCCGCGGCCGCCGCCGGACCGGTTGAACGGGCATTTCTCTTCGGTCGTCGTCATAGCTCTGCTGGTTCTCCTGAGGGACCGCAGTATATGGAGGTTCTGCGCAAGTCCTCCAAGATATCGTCTCTGTCGGAGTGATAGGATTTGCCTATGCAGCCCTGGGAGCAACTGCCGTTTTCCCTGCGGCAGCTGCAATACGTGGTGGCGGTAGCGGATCGTGGCGGCTTTCGCCGGGCGGCCGAGGCGTGCGGCGTGGCGCAACCGTCATTGTCGGCGCAGGTGGCGCAGGTCGAAGATGGTCTTGGCGTGCAATTGTTCGAGCGCGGCGCCGGCGGCGTGCGGGTCACGGCAGCAGGTGCGGGATTGATCGAGCGGGCGCGGCAGTTGCTGATCGCGGCGGCAGACTTCCGGCAGTCGGCAAAGCAACAGGCGGATCCGATGACCGCGACGTTGCGGCTCGGCGTGATCCCGACGGTGTGCCCCTATTTGCTGCCGGATGTGGCGCCGGCGCTGCGTCAGTCCTTTCCGCGTCTGCACCTGGTCTGGCGTGAGGACAAGACGCACGCCCTGACGCGCGATGTGCAAGACGGCGAGCTCGACGGCGCCATCCTGGCGCTCGATGCCACGATGTCGCGCTTCGATCACGTCACGATCGGCGTCGATCCGTTCGTGGTGGCGGCGGCGCCGACACATCCGATCGTGCGCCAGCGCGGCCCGGCGCCGCGGCGAGCGCTCGATGGCGCCACGGTGCTGCTGCTCGAAGACGGCCACTGTTTTCGCGACCAGGCGCTCGCAGTCTGCGGCGCCAGCGGCGCGACGGAAGGTGAATGGCGGGCGACGGGTTTGTCGACGCTGGTGCAGATGGTCGGCAGCGGCGCCGGCGTCACGCTGTTGCCGTCGCTGGCGGTGCCGATCGAGAACCGCCGCGGCCAGCTGCGCACCCGCAAGTTCAAGGACCCTGCACCTTCCCGCACCCTGGTCCTGGCGTGGCGGAAAGGCGCCGCCCACAGCCGCGCCCTCACCGCCATCGCCGCCCGCCTCGCCGCCTTGTGGCGCCGCCGCTGACCCGCGCTTGCTCCACCGGCGCCGTCTTCCGCTAAGCTGGTGCCGGCTTAGCAAAATGGGCGAACAGTGGGTTGAGTTGTATCGGTCGGTGGTGATGCCGGCGCATTGCGATCTCTACGGGCACATGAACGTGCGGCACTACGCCGCATTCTTCGATGACGCCGGGTTTCACATCATGAGCAAGGCCGGCGTCTCGCTGACCGAGCTCCGCGGGCGCGGGCTGGGCAGCGTGGTGGCCTCACTCACCATCGACTTCCGCCATGAGCTGACCGCGGGTCAACTGGTCCTGATCACCGGCGCCTACACCCGCATCGGACACAAGAGCGCCACCTCCGAGATGCGCATGTACGACGCCGATACCATGACGCATTGCGCCACGCAGACGACGGTGGAGGTGTTCTTCGACACTACCCGCCGCATATCGGTGCCGATCCCAGACGACATCAAGGCGACCCTCATCAAGGCCGTGGTGCCCACGACATGACCAACAAACAGATTCATCTCGTATCGCGCCCTTCCGGACAGGCGACCACAGCAAACTTCAGAATGATCGAGGTGCCGGTCCCCGACATCGGTGATGGCCAGGTGCTGGTGCGACATCACTACCTGTCGCTCGATCCCTACATGCGCGGCCGCATGAACGATGCGAAAAGTTACGCGGCGCCGCAAAAGCTGAACGAAGTGATGATCGGCGGCACCGTTGGCGAGGTGATTGCTTCGAAGCACCCGCTGTTTGCGATTGGCGATCGCGTTGTGGGCATGGGCGGCTGGCAGCAATACAGCATCGTCGACGGCAACGCCCGCGGCGCCGTGCGCAAGGTCGACACCTCGCGCGTGCCGGTGACCGCTTATCTTGGCGCCGTCGGCATGCCGGGCGTGACGGCCTGGTATGGTCTGACGCAGATCATCGAAAGCAAAGCCGGCCAGACCATCACCGTCAGCGCGGCGAGTGGCGCCGTTGGCAGCGTGGTGGGACAGCTGGCGAAGTCGCGAGGCTGCCGGGCAGTCGGGTTCGCCGGCGGTCCAGAGAAGTGCGCGTACGTCGTGCGCGAGCTCGGGTTTGATGCCTGCATCGATTACAAGCAACACGGCGATGCCAAGTCGCTGTATCAGGCCCTCAAGGCCGAGACGCCGGATGGCGTTGACGGGCATTTCGAAAACGTCGGCGGCATGGTGCTCGATGCGGTGCTGGCT
>DASVFC010000055.1:0-5681 GCA_036380235.1 Vicinamibacterales bacterium | reverse complement strand
TTGATCGCGTTCGTCTCGGGTCCCGGCTACATTTTCATCGGCCGCGGCCTCTCGGAAATCTCTTCGGCGGCGTTCATCTACCTCGCGGCGCTGCTCGTGATCCGCGCGCGCAACGAACGCTCGACGCGATTGGTCGTGGTCGCCGGCTGCCTCGCCGTGCTCGGCACGTGGACGCGATTGAACAACCTGCCAATGGCGATTGCCGTGGCGGTGTTCGCGTGGCCGCTTGGCAAGCCGGCGTCGACGTTGTGGCAGCCGCGGTCGTGGCTTACGGATGCATGGCGGCCCGCGCTCATCGGTATACCGGCGATTCTCGCGGTTGGCATGGCTGCGTTTGCGCTGCGCACCTGGTACTACACGAGCCACTTCAGTTTGTTCTACGGCACGCAAGCCGCGACGCTGCGGATCTGGAAGGACGGTATGCCGCTCGGCGAGGTGGCGCGGCAAATGCTCGACAGCGTGTTAATGGTGGCGACCACGACGGACCCAGCCGCCTATCACAACGGCGCGCTGCCCATCATGGTTGGACTTGCGCTGAGCGTGGCGGCGTTGAGCGGCGCCGGCTTCACGGGCCGGCTGCCGCTCGCGCTGGTCGCGTTCACGCTCGCCGCATTCTTTGGCGCCCTGGTCGCCCGCGGCACTGCCTACTCGGGACGCTTCTCAATTCACGTCGTCGGCGTGACGGTGGCCGTCGCGATCAGCGCCGTTGCCGCTGTCGTCCAGGGCAATCAGCGTTTCAAGCGCGGCACGTACTTCGTCAAGCCCTGAATCGGCCCGACCTCTCCCGCATACACGTTGCCGGCGGCGTCAACCGCGACGCCTTCGCCCATCGATCCGTATCCGCCCATGCCCGACGGCTGGCGCGACACATGTTCCGGCACAAAGTACCAGACCTCGCCGGTGCGCGCACTGCCAACCCGCAAGCCCTTGCGCCACCCCGGGTTGTAGTTATCGTCGGACTCGGAGTCGATGGCGTAGAGCGTGTCGTTGCGATCGATGTAGAGCCCGCTGATGCGGCTGAACTGGTACCAGTTGTCGAGGTGTTTGCCGTCCTGATCGAAGATCTGAATCCGGCGGTTGCCGCGATCGGCGACGAACAACCGGCCGCGCGAATCCATCGCCAGTGAATGCGGGCCTCGGAACTCGCTGTTGCCGTAGCCGTATGCGCCAAAGCTCTTGATGAACTTGCCTTCCTTGTCGAACTTCGAGATGCGACCGACGCCGTTCGGCGGGTTTTGATCGAGGAATTGTGCGTTGTGCGCTTCAGCCACGAAGATGCTGCCGTCTGGAGCAACCAGCACGTCATTGGGCTCGGTGAATTTGCTCGGCGGGTCGCCGGCTTCACCAGGCGTCCCCAACGTCAGCAACAGCTTTCCTTGCGGGCTGAACTTCAACACCGTGTGGCCTTTGCCTTTGGCATCGGGGAACTTCTTGAGCTCCGCATCGGTCGCCGATCGCGCGTCGACCACCCACACGTTGCCTTGCCGATCGACGTCAATGCCATGCGGCCAGAGGATCAATCCGGCGCCGAAACTTTGCACCACCTTGCCGCTGGGATCGAGTTTGACGATTGGATCGACGTTCGACCCCGCGCAGGCGTTGGCGCCACAGCGATCGGCGGCCCAGATGTGTTTGCCGTCAATGTCCACGTGCACGGCGCTGACCGATCCCCAGCGTCGTCCATCTGGCAGGGTGCCGAAGTTCCGCACCGTTTCGTACGGATTGGGCAGGTTGTTGATCGGCGCCACCTTCGCGTGTTCGGGTGGTCCGGACGCGCCACGTGGCGGAGCTGCGGGTTGCCCGCCCGGCGCCTGAGCGAACACCGATGTGACCGCCAGGACGGCGACGCCAGCCGTACAAAAACCTATTCGCAACATTTCAATACTCCTTCGTTCGAGTCGAAGTCGGATGATACACCCACGTCGCGCTTGCCCGTCCTCTAGTAGAATCTCGCCGCAGGTGCAGCCGCCGATCCCGATCCCGGTCCCGCAGGAAATCTCCATCGTCATGGATGGCAGCGCCGAGATGATGCTCGCTCTCGTGCGGCTCCCTCTGGCGGCGTTGTTCGGTCTGGCGCTCGCGCTTCGTCCACGACGCCGCAACCAGGGCCCGCGCAAGGTCGTCGTCATCCAGACGCAGATCATGCTCGCCGTTGTCGGCGCCGTGATCATGCTTGTTGTCGGCAACAGTTTGTCGCGCGCCTTCGGCATCGTTGGGGCAGCTGGCTTGATTCGTTATCGTTCCAACATCGCCGATCCGAAAGATGCGGTGGTGATGCTGTCGTCGCTGGCGGCGGGTCTTGCCGTCGGCGTTGGCCTGTTCCGTCTTGGCGCCGTCGCAACTGTCTTCATGATGGTAGCGCTCTGGTTGGTCGAGTTCTTCGAGCCGGCGGCGCGCAAACGCTTCGAACTGCGCATCAAGACCAGCGAGGCCGCCGAGTTTCGCGCTACCGCAGAGGACGTGCTGAAAGCGCTCGGCATCGAGCATGAACTGCTGGTGGAAGACGAAGACGAGATCCGCTACAGCGTGTCGGCGCCGATCGATGTCCGCACTAAGGACGTGTCTGACACGCTTAAGCTTGCCGGCGGCGGCGATGTCACCGTGCGTTGGGAAGAGAGGAGAGCGGAGCGGTGAGCGGGTCGCTCTCCGGGCGCCGCGTCGGTAACTTCGACGTTGGCGATCGTGTTGGCGCCGGGGGAATGGGCGAGGTCTACCGCGCCCGGGATACGCGGCTCAATCGCGATGTCGCGATCAAAATCCTGCTTCCCGAGGTTGCGGGCGACGCAGAGCGGCTCGCTCGCTTCAGCCGCGAGGCGCAGCTGCTGGCCTCGTTGAACCACCCCCAAATCGCCCAGATCCACGGCGTCGAAGACGGCGACACCGGCCCGTTGCTGGTGATGGAGTTTGTCGACGGGCCGACGCTCGCCGACCGGATCGCGACGGGGCCGATTGCGATCGATGACGCGATTCGCATCGCGCGCCAGATCGCCGATGCGCTGGAGGCGGCGCATGAACGCGGCATCATTCATCGCGATTTGAAGCCGGCCAACATCAAGGTCAATGACGACGGGGCGGTCAAGGTGCTCGACTTTGGCCTTGCGAAAGCGCTGGAGCCTGCCGCGGCCGGGCCCGGCCCGTCGGCGCTCTCGCCGACCATCACCAGTCCGGCGATGACGCAGGCCGGCATCATTCTTGGCACCGCAGCCTACATGAGCCCTGAACAGGCGAAGGGCCGCGTGGTCGACAAGCGCAGCGACATCTGGGCGTTTGGCTGCGTGCTCTACGAGATGCTGACTGGCGTCCGGGCATTCAGCGGTGAAGACGTCACCGATACGATCGCCGCGGTGGTGCGCGCCGATCCCGACTGGAGCAAGCTGCCGGAAGACACGCCCACGCACATCCGGCTGTTGGTGCAACGCTGCCTGGAAAAGGATCGCCGTTCGCGCATCTCGGACATCGGCGTGGCGCGATTCGTCATGAACGAAACGCTGCCGCCGGCAGCAGGACGGGCGGCGACGCCGTCAACGGTCGCGTCGCGACGCACGGTGTTGGCCGCGGCTGCCGCGGGCGTGCTGGCCGGCGCCCTGATCGCATTTGCCGTCTGGGCGCTGCGCGCGCCGACGCCGACTGCAGTTGTGCCGGTGCGATTCACTATTTCGCCGCCGGCGGCGCAGCCGTTGCTCCTGCAGGGCAACGATCGCGACCTGGCGATCGCGCCGGACGGATCGTTCATCGTCTACCGTTCTGGAGACGTCGCGCAGCGCCGCGCTCAGCTGATGGTGCGGGCGATGAACGAGCTCGAGCCGCGAGTGTTGCCCGGTACCACCAACGCCAGGTTTCCGTTCATCTCGCCCGACGGACGCTATGTGGGTTTCTTCGTGGGCCCCGAACTCCGTAAGGTAGCGATCTCAGGTGGCGCAGCGGAGATGCTCGCGCGTACGTTCGGCTCGGCAAGGGGCGCCAGCTGGGGTGACGACGGGTCAATCATCTTCAGCACGCTCGACGGCCTGCGCCGCGTATCGGCAAGCGGTGGTGAGCCGACCGTGGTTACGACGTTCTCGCAGGACAAGCCCGAACAACATGTGCTGCCGCACCTGCTGCCCGGCGCCCGATGGCTGCTGTTCACGGCGTTTCCAGGTACCGACTACCTGAGCGCGCGGGTCGAAGCTCTCGAGCTCGCCACGGGACGACGCAAGACCGTGCTCCCGTCCGGACAGGATGCGACATACCTGGCCTCTGGCCATCTGGTCTACGGGATGACCAACGCCTCCGCCGACGCCGAACAACGGTTCCGCGCGTCGCTTCGCGCCGTGCGGTTCGACCCTGATCGTGTTGAGGTGATTGGCGAGTCGCTGACCATCCTCGAGTCGCTGAACGTCGGCGCATCGCCAACCTTGAACTACACCGTGTCCGCCGAAGGGCACCTGGCGTTCGTTCCCGCGGGCGTTGGTGGACGCGTGAACGAGCAGCGGACCTTGGCGTGGGTGGATCGAGCGGGTCGAGAAACCGCACTCGCGGCGCCACCGCGAGCGTATGCGATGGCACGCCTCTCACCCGACGGCATGCGCGTCCTCCTGGATACACGCGACCAGGGGAACGACGTCTGGATCTGGGATGTTCGCCGCCAGACGCTTAGTCCGTTGAATCGCAACCCCGCCCAGGATCTGAGTCCAATCTGGATGCCGGACGGCAAGCGTGTGCTCTGGACGTCGACGCGAGGGGGCGGCAACCCGAACCTCTACGTGCAAGCGGCAGACGGTACGGGCAGTCCCGAGAGGCTCACCACCAGCACCATGAATCAGTTTCCGACTTCGGTGACCGCCGACGGCCGCACCGTTGTCGTGTTCGGCTCAGGCGGGTCCACGATGATCGATATCTTCACCATCGATTTGCAGAACGGGGAGCGCAAGGAAAGCCCTTTAATCCAGACCGCCGGTCTCGATCTCGGCGGCGAACTCTCGCCGGACGGCAAATGGCTCGTCTATCACTCAACGGAGTCGGGCGAGGCCCAGGTTTACGTCCGTCCGTTCCCCGACGTCCAGCGAAGTCGCTCGCTCATCTCCACCGCAGGCGGCACGCGGGCGATGTGGTCGCGCAACGGCCGTGAAGTGCTTTACCTCGACGCCGACGGCCTGCTGACTTCGGTGGCCGTCTCGGTCGGCCCTAACGGCGCTTTCGAGGCCGGCGTTCCCAGGAAGCTGCTCAACACCCGTTACTTTCTCGGCGTGTCGGCGCTGGGGCTCGATCTGCGCGGCTACGATGCCACCGCCGATGGCGAGCGCTTCTTGATGATCAAGAATCCCGTCGACGACAATCGCAGTGAGCCGCCGCTGGCGAACATGGTGGTGGTGCTCGACTGGATTGAGGAGATCAAGCAGCGCCTGCCGGCGCGCGATTAACGCGGGCTGATCACCACACCAGGCCGTTCGTTCTCGGGTGAGTCGCCCGTCCACACCGGCGTGCCGTTGACGAACACCCGATAGATGCCGCGCGGCCGCAGCCGTGGCTGCTCGAACGTCGACCGATCGATGATCGTCGCGGGATCGAAGATCATCAGATCCGCCTTCATCCCGACCGCGATCGTGCCGCGATCCTTGAGCTTCAATCGCGCTGCCGGCAGCGAGGTCATCTTCTTGATGGCCTCGGGCAGCGTCAACCACTTCTCCTCGCGCACGAACCGC
>DASVFC010000054.1:0-2189 GCA_036380235.1 Vicinamibacterales bacterium | reverse complement strand
TGGTTCTTCGCCCCTGCCGCAGGGCGTGCCGTCGACGTCGCAGGTGCGTACCTCTTCCCGCATCGCTACGCGATCGATGTGCGACCGGGCTCGATCAAGGTGCGCGCCGGTGAACCAGTCACCGTAGTGGCACGCATCCCTGGCGTGGACGGCGCGGTGGTGCCGATACTGACGGTGGGTACCGGCGAGGCGGCGCGATCAGCGCGGATGACGCGCGGTGCGAATGCCGAAGAGTTCACGATCACGCTCAACAACATCACCGCTTCTTTCCCTTACATGGTGACGGCGGGCGCGGCGAAGTCGGCTGAGTTCAACGTCGTCGTGATCAAGCCGGTGCAGGTTACCGGCATCGATGTGCGATACGACTATCCCGGGGGCATCGATCTCGAGCCGCATACCGAAACGGATGGCGGCGACATCTTCGCGCCGGCAGGCACCAAGGTGCAGCTGACGATCCATACCGACAAGCAGGTGTCGAGCGGCCAGTTAAGACTCGCGGACGGCCAGGCGATCGCGCTCACCGGTCACGATCAGGCGTTGATGGCGAACCTGACGGTGTCGAAGGACGGATCGTATCGCGTGGCGTTGAACGACATCGACGGCCTGCGCAACGATGGTGACACCGAATACTTCATCCGGATGCTCAACGATCGTCCGCCGGACGTGCGCATCATTCGGCCGGCGGGTGACAAGCAGGTATCACCCCTCGAAGAAGTGGTGATCGAAGCACGCGCCGATGACGACTACGGCGTGCGGGCGCTGGAACTCGTGGTCAAGTCGAACGCCGGCCGGGAGAAGGTGATTGCGCTTGGCGGCGGCAAGGAAGCCGTGGCAGCGGGGCAGCACACCGTGTTTCTCGAAGACCTCAACGTCAAGCCCGGCGACGTTATTACCTATCACGCGCGCGCCACTGATGTCGGCCGCGGTCGGCGTTCGACCGAGTCACGCAGCGATATTTTCTTCCTCGAAGTGAAGCCCTACGAAGAGGAGTTCTTCGCTGCCGACAGCAATGCGGGCGGGAGGTCGGGGATGGAGAACACCGGCCTCGAAGATCTGATCGCGCAACAGAAGGACATCATGGCGGCGACGTGGAAGCTCGATGCCCGCGCGCGGCGTGGCGGACCGAACGCGCGATCGCCGCAGGACGTTCGCGCCATCGGCGAGGCGCAAACCGCCCTTCGCGACAAGACCGCTGAGGTTGCGGAGCAGATGATGGCAGCGACGGCGCAGCAGCGGCGACGGCTCGGTTCGCGTGCCGGCCTGACGCGTCCCGGCGACGAACCGTTGCCGAAAGCCGTGGAGGCGATGGGCCGTGCCGCCGCCGAACTGAACAAGTTGAATATCGCACCAGCGTTGCCGCATGAAGAGCAGGCCCTGGCGGAGTTGCTGAAAGCCGCTGCGGAGATTCGACGCCGCCAGGTAGCGATGCAGCAGGCCCGCGGCGGTGGCGGTAACGGCAACCGCAACCAGCCCGACTTGTCGACGCTGTTCGATCAGCAGTTGCGCAAGAACCAGCAGACCAATTACGAAACGCAAAGCACGACGCAGGAAGCGAACAACCAGGAGAGCCAGCAGCAGGCCGATCCGTTGGCCGGCATCCGTGAGCTCGCGCGGCGACAGGAAGCGCTGGCGCGGCAGCAACGCGATCTGGCCAGGAACCAGGCGCAGATGACTCCCGAAGAGGTGAAGCGCCAACTGGAACGCCTCACTCGAGATCAGGAGCAACTGCGTCAACAGGCCGAGGAGTTGTCGAAACAGATGCAGGCCGGCCGCAGTCAACAAGGCGGCAGCAGCCAGAGCGGCGGCCAGCGCGCCTCGGGCGGTGAGAGCCAACAGATGCGCGAGATCGCCGAGCAGATGCGGAGCGCCGCCGGCGATCTACGCCGGCAGGATCCGCAGCAGGCAAGCGCGCGCGGATCGCAGGCGGCCGAACAGATGCGCGGCCTCGAACAGCAAATGCAGGGGTCGAGGCCCGAGGAGCGTAAGCGCGCCATGGGTGACCTGCAGCTCGAGGCACAGCAGATTGCCGACGCCGAGCGACGCCTCGGCAATGAGGCGTCGCGAACCACTCCTGGTGCCGCCGGCGAGGACGCGCGCCGGCGGCTCGCGGCCGAACAGGAACGGCTGGCCGAGCGTACACAGCGACTGAGCGAAGCGGCGCGCCAGCTCGCACAATCAGGCAGCGGTGA
>DASVFC010000053.1:0-5651 GCA_036380235.1 Vicinamibacterales bacterium | reverse complement strand
ATGCGGAAGGTGATTTACGGTGGCGCGTGCAGCCTTGACGGCTACCTGGCCGGCAGCGGCGGAGAAATCGACTGGCTGCATCACAGCAGAGATGTCGAAGACGTGATGCGGAAGACGTGGGCGGCCGTCGACACCGTGCTCATCGGCCGCAAGACGTGGGAATTCGCTGCGAAGATGGGCGGCGGTCCGGAGATGCCGGGCATCAAGGGCTACGTGTTCTCGCGCACGCTCACGTCGCTACCCAATTCCAAGGACACCCTCGTCACCGGCGATGCGGCCGACTTCGTGCGGACGCTGAAGACGCAACCGGGCAAAGACATCGTGGTGATGAGCGGCGGCAACTTTGCGACGTCGCTGATGGAAGCGGACTTAATCGACGAGATCGGCTTCAACATTCACCCCGTGATCCTCGGCGGCGGCGTCCCGGCCTTTGTCGATCGCGGCAGGCGGGTGAACCTCGAGCTGACCGAGTGCCGTCAGCTCGACGGCGGATGCGTCCTCGTGACCTACCGAGTCCGCAAAAGATGAAACACATAGAGGGGCGGAGCAACTTTTTCTAAAGCCAGTGCCGCTTAGCAGCACTGGCCTTTGAAAAAGTATTCCGTGCCTCCGTTCCTCCGTGTGTTTTCAGCCGGCGACGGCGACCGCGGCGACCGGTCGGATGCTCATGCGGTACCCCATCCACGTGAGCAGGAGACCGGCGAGTTCGGTGATGTACAGCACTTCCGTGTAACCCATGCGAGTGGCGGTGCCGCCGATGCCCGGAAGGATGGCGCCGACCGCAATCAACACGTTCGCGATGACGCGGTGGCGCGTCGCGGGGTTCGTGCTGTATCGCAGCGCCGACAGGATGGCGCCGCCAATCAGGAACACCACCGCATACATGTTCACGAACGGGCTGAAGGCACGGACCCATTGCCACTCGAACACGCGGCCAGTGAGCCGATGGGGCTCCACCTGGGTGTAGTCGATCGGCGACATGATCACCGCAATCGACGCCACCGTCACGAACGTCAGCAGGATTGCCGTCAACGCATGCGCGGTGCGGCGCGCCAGCAGCAAGTAGACGGTGCCCTGCGCGAGCGGCGCTCCGCCAAGGAGCGCGCCGGAAATGTACCAGGCCCTGAAAGTTGGCTCGTTCCAGCCAATCAACGTGGTGGCAGCTTCAGTGAATGTGCCCACACCGTAGGTGGCAATGCCGAGCGCCCACCACAGCAGGTGCAGGCGCTCGGGATGCTGGCGATAGCGGCGGAAGATCTCCGCCGCGAACGGGATCGCCAGGATCGTGGTGATGATCGGAACGTAATGAACGACGGCCGGCGACATCAGAACGCTCCGACGTTGAGGCCGACGGTGAAACTGCGGCCGCGGGCCGGCGCAAACTGGAAGTGCTCGCGATAATAGTTGTCGCCGAGGTTCTCGATGGCGAACGTCAAGTTGAGACGATCCCGACCTCTAGCCAGGTTGACGCCCCAGCCAAGGCGGTGAACGGCGAACCCGTCGAGCGCGAGCAGATCCTGCGCGATCAGGAAAGGCGAATCGAGCAAGGTCTCGGCAACGCGCGTTACTTCTGCCTGCGCACGCACGCCGTACTCGACCCACCACCAGCCGCGAGCTTGCGTGAACCGCGTTGCGGCGATCACCTTCAAAGGCGTGATGTTGTCGAACGGGGTGCCGGCGAGTGAGCTGTTGTCGAGCGGATTGGTGCCCTCGGTGATCGTGCCGCGGGTGAATGCCGCCGCACCGGTGAGCGTGATCACACCCGGACGAAGCGTAATTGGCGTCGCTGCCGACAGCTCGACGCCGGTAATCCGCACGTTGCCGAAGTTCCGTGATTGCGCCAGCGCTCCCGATGAATTGGTGGCAACCACCAGGTCTTGCGCGATGAAATTCTGGTAGTGGTTGAGGAAGTAGTACGCGCCGCCAGACAAACGGCCAGCGCGAAACTTCACACCGAGATCGAGATTGTTGCCGGTCTCCGGTTCGAGGGTGACGTTCGGCACCAGACTGCCGGTAGTGGCCGGACCGGCAAACAGCATCTCCTCGAGGTTCGGGTGGCGATAGCTGCGGCCGTAACGAAGGAACGGGTTCACCGCACCATCTGCGTTGGAGACGATGCCGATGTCGCCGGTGAGCGCCTGGCGCGAGTAGGTGGCGCCATTCGGATCGGGCAGCTTCGCCTGGTCGATCGGCGGGGTCGCGTTGCCGATGATGCTCTGCACGTCATAACCCGGCGTGGGCTCGGTTACGACGGTGTAGAAATCGCCCCGCACGCCGGCGATCACCGACAACGTCGGCCGCACGCGCCACTCATCTTGCGCAAACAGCGCGATGTTCCGCAGGCTGGCGTCGGGAACGCGTACCGGGTTGGCAATTGTCGGCGGACCAAGCTGTACCGGCGACGGCAACACGATCGGTGCGGGACCGCGGGCGCCCATCGCCACCTGGCCAACCATCGACGTCGTCGTTGACGTCGTCCGGGCGTCGCTGCTCCGATCGCGGTAGAACGTCAGTCCTGCGGTCAGCAAGTGGTTCTGCCCCGGCACGAACACGGCGTTGAGATCGATGCCGGGCGTCCAGACCCGCTGCTCGGTGTCAGACACAACGTCGAGCCGCATGACGCTGATCGGGAAGAAGGTCACCGGTGTCGGCGCCGGAAACTGAACCGGGAGCGTGGTACGCAACAAGCGTTCGAGTCGCTGGTAATACGCGCTCAGCGACACGTTCGCAAGCCACGGCGTAACCGCCTGGGCTTCATAACGCGCCGAAATCTTGTCGTGATTGCTGTGCGGCAGCGACGTGTCGTTGAAGAAGAACGGCTGCTCGAAGTCCGGAAAGCCAATGTCTTTCATGCGGCGGCTGTTGTAACGCACGCGCACCGATCGGCGCTCGCCGACCTTGAACAAGCCCGTCGCGTTGACGAACTTGCCTTCTGCTTGTGAGTTCAGGATCTCGCCGTCGGTCCGGACGAAGGGCATGTTGAACGGGTCAGGAAAGGCGCGGAAGTTGAACCCGAAGTTGTTATCGATGGTATCGGCCTGCCGCAGCGTGCCATCCGCGAACAGCGGTCGGGTGTCCTCGATGTCGAACGAGCCGGCCTCATAGTTGTCGTACTTCTCCGCTCCCGCCTGGACGCGGAACGTGGCGCTTGGCGACGTGCCGCCGAAGGTAGCAGTGCCGCGCATGCCATTTTCATTCGAGCTGTAGAAGCCGTTGAAGCCGTAGAGCAACTGCCGGGTGGGAGTGAACGTCGGCTCGTTGGTGATGATGTTGACGGTACCTGCCAGCGCATCTGATCCGTACATCAGCGTACCGGCGCCGTTTATGATCTCGACCCGGCTGATCGTGTCGGTTGAGACGAGGCCGACCTCGGCGCCGGTGCGATCGGTGGCCTGCCGCGCCGTATTCAGCCGCTCGCCGTCAACGAGCACCAGCATGCGCGTCGAGTCGAGGCCGCGCAGCCGCGGCCGAACGGCGAAGGGGCCATTACCGACGGGCGTGACGTTGACGGCGTTGGTCAGCACATCGCCCGTTGACAGCGGATTGTTCTGTTCCACGCCGGCTCGCGTCATGGTTTCCACATGCAGCGGAATCTGCCGCACCTCGCGCTCGCCGCGGCTTGCAGTGACGCTAACTTCCGTGCTCATACCTCCGAGTTCGAGCGACACCGGCACGTCCAGTTCCGCATCGGGCTGCTCGACGGTGACGGTCCGCGCCGCCTCCGCGAACCCGGCCCGATTGACGATTACGAGATAGGTGCCGGACGCCGGCACATCGAACCGATATCGGCCCTGCGCGTCGGTTTCGACGACGACTTCTTGTCCCGTCGAAATCGATCGCAAGGTGACGCGTGCCATCGTCAACGCGGCGCCGGTGCTGTCTGAAACCAGGCCGCTGATGGTGGCCGCCGATACGGGCGTGGCCACACTGAGGGCGGCAATTAGAACAAGTGCAGAAAACGTACGCATGCAACAACTCCACCCGCGCGCCGCGGGAAGCAAATCGAAACGAACTGAAATCAGGAAACTGCGCCTTACGCGCAGTGCGGCGGCGGTCGGGAGAAGAAAGGCGGGGTGAAGCCGGTTGCGAGCCTCGGCGCGGCGGCAAACGCCAGCGCGCAAACGACAGCCCGGAGTGGTCGACGACGCGCGCGCAGCAGGCCGGACAGCACCAGCAAGCCGAAGGACAGCGCAGCCGAAGACAGAAGTTGCAGTACGGAGCTTGCGACGGTTTCCGGAAGTGCGATCGAATCGACACCGACGTCGCTGCTAATCGCCGGGCCGTGCAACAACGCCGCGAGCACCCAGATGGCGATGCCCTTGCGGCCCCACACAGACCCGCCGCTGCGGCGAACCGCCACCACCGCGCCAACGAGGAACGCTGCCGCAATCCAGCGGAAAATCAGCCACGGATCGTCCAGTTGTCCCGACGCCGCCTGCGCCGCGAACAACCAGACGTGAAACGCGGCCAACGCTCCGCCGAGGAGGCCAAGCGCTTGCCTGATCCGGGAGGTCATTGCCCTTCCATTCTATAGCGGCTTTAGAATTGCCGCTTCCGCATCTGGCATTTCACTTGCACCGTAGCGTTGCAGGAGGCAGCAGAGCGTAATGTTCCAGAATCCGGTTACCGGACACACATTACGGTGGAAATTTCAGGACGGCCCGATGGCGGGCAAATCGTTCGATCACACCTTCAGCCGCAATGGCGGCGTCGTTTTCCGCGAAGTCGATGGCGATCCGAATGCGAAACCCGGTGTTGCCGATCAGTATGAAGTAGCTTCACTCGGGCAGGAAGTTCACGCCGTGTCGTACCTGTCGAGTTCAGGTTATACCCTGACCGTCGTGCTCGACTACCGGACCAAAAAGCTCGTCGCCTTCGCCTCGAATGAAAAGTCGCTGACGATGCAGCACGGCACGTTCGAACCACTGGGCAGCGCGCCGCGCTAAATCAGGCGCTCTTGATCACGTTGCCGCCATAGCGCTCGACCCACACGCTGCCGATCAGCGCCAGCAACGCGCTGAACATCATCAGGTATGCGGGTGACGCGGCCGACCCTGTGTCGCGGATCAACGACGTAGCCACGAGCGGCGCCGTGCCGCTGAAGATCGTGAAGCTGACGTTGAACACGAGCGCCACGCCCGTGAAGCGAATGCGGGTCGGAAACAAATCCGTCAACAACACTGCGAAGGACCCGTTGGTAAAGCCGGCGGCCAACCCCGCGAGCGTGCACAGCAGCGTGAGGTTCACCGCTCTCGACTCGAGCGCGCTATACCACGGCATCGCAAATACCAGCAGTAACAGCACGCCGGCGCGAAGCAGATAGCGCGGCTGAATACGATCGCCAAGCCAGCCCGTGAACAAGATGCCAAGTGCGGACGCCATCACACCGACGGTCTGGGCGTAGACGGCGTCGCGCGGGTCGTACTTCAAGACCGCTGTCAGGTATGCCGGCAGGTGCGAGAAGAACAGGCCGTTAAAACACCCCGTGCCGGCGAGGAGTGCGCATCCGATCGCGACGTGCACCAGGTTTGTGCGCAACAGCTCACGGAACGGTTGCCGCACTGCAAAGCTTTTCATGCGCGCGAACTCCGGCGACTCCTCGAGCGAACGGCGCAACACGAAGCTCAAGACGCCGCCAAGACCGCCGAGCA
>DASVFC010000052.1:0-2091 GCA_036380235.1 Vicinamibacterales bacterium | reverse complement strand
CAGGCCGGCCGCCGAAATGTCCCCCAGGCCGCGACCGATGACGTACCACGGCGTTGCGATGGTGAAGGTAGATAGCGCCAGCGCCGCCGCGACGATGCCCCAACGCCAGCCGGCTTGCCGGCGGACAATCTCGTTCGCCACGAGCGCGCCAATCAACAGGAACGACGCGTCCCAGTACATCTCACCGACGCTCGAGTCGCCGAAGATGAGGTGCAACGCGCCGGTAATCCATCGATATAGCGCCTGGTAATCGAAGGCCGTCGTACCGGCTTCGATCCAGTTGCCGTTCATGTAGATCCGATACCCGGCAATTTGATACGCGAGCCAATCGTCCATCGAATACGCGGAGACGCGACCAATCAAGTCGAACGAGAATGCGGCAAAGAACGCCAGCCACGGCACACCCACGATCCACACCGTGTGCTCGAGCCGCGCGCGATTGGGCTGCACGCCGACAACCAGAGCGCCGAACGCCATCAGACCGGCCATTCGAGGGATTGACTCGATCGGAGCGAGAGCGAGCGCAATCGCCAGCGCCACTCCAGCGGCAACCCACAGGACGCCGCGCGATGTTTCAAGCAGCGGCTTTACGGCGTGGCGGCCAATCGACCACAGCAGCGGCAGGCATAACAGCGGCGCCACCACCCAGGCCCACGGCGCCATCGCCCGATCGATGCCCGTCGGTTCGCCCGCGGTCAGCAGCGCCTGATCGAGCGAGGCGGCGCCGGCGACCTGCGGATTGAACTGCCATGGTTCCCGATCCAGCGGAATCTCGACGGCGATGGGCGTGCTGCCGGCCGGCGTGGTCGCGACGCCGGTCACCTTCATCGTCAGCGACCGGTGGCGCAGCATTTGATCGCTGATATTGACGAACCACGCCGGAAACTCGGGCGACGACATCAGCGGCCTCGTGATGATCGCCGTGCACGCAGGCTGCTCGTCCCATAGATCGGCGCGCAGGTCCCAGCTGCGTAGTGCCCCGTGCGGCTCGTCGATTCGCATCGCAAACGCCAGCCCGCTCAGCGCGTGTGGCGCACGCACGCTCGCGCACAGCCCCTGCTGCGTCGCGATCATTGGGGTCAGCAGCTTCCATGCGAGCAGCGCCAGTACTGAAGCGCGAAACGACCGCGAGCGCGCCGCGCCGCGGCCGAGCCAGAACAGCCATGGCAGCGCGAGGCCAAGCACAATCGCTTCGAGCGGCCGGTCGAGCGGCGCGCCATCGAGCGGCCCGATGAATCGTGACGGCCACAACACCGCCGTCATGAGGACGACGAACCAGAAGACCGGCGCGCGCAACAGGCTCATCGACCGGCTACTTACCCGCAAACCTCAGTTTCATGAACTCGAGCATCTCGGTTACCCAGACGCGGCCGTCGGCGCCTTTCTGCTCGATGTGATCGGCGATCTGGAACCCGAGCCCGACGTTGTCGTCCATGCTGTTGTTGAGGAACAACCCATGCCGCCCGAGCGTCATCAGGTTGCGCACTTCGTGCACGCCCTCGAGCACGGGAATGAGGTGATCTTCGAAGTTGAGCTCGTAGACGGGATACGCGGTCGCGATCTGCGTGACGTAATACGACTCGACTTCCGATTCCGTCACGCCGTACCCCATCTTCATCAGGTCTTTCAGCGCGATGCGGTAGATCTCCTCGTCGCTGGCCGTCCACAGCGGCTCGTCCTTCCACAGCGACAGCTCGATGCAGAGCACGGTGCGATCCGGCGGCACCATGTCGGGGCTCACGTTCTTCTGCTCCGACATGCGGTTGACGCGGAAGTCATCGTCGAGGAGATAGACCCAGTGGTAATCGGTCAGCTGCCTGCGCTTCAACGCGATGTAGATCAGCTTCAGGCTGCGATAACGCAAGCGCGCCGCATGGTCGATTACCGGCTGCGGCATCGACGGCGACATCATGTTGACGAGCGCCGGCAGCGGCAAGGTCGAGAGCAGGATGTCGCAGTCGATCGACTGTTCGCCGCCGTTCACGTTGTAGATCACGCGTGATGCCTTATCGCCCTGGCGCTCGATCCGCACCGCGGGCGAGTCGAGGCAAATCTGGTTCCCGGCGGCGATCACTTCCTGCGCCATACCTT